>JABFSN010000086.1 GCA_013140575.1 Phycisphaerales bacterium
TGTTCTGAACCAACATTTGGAGTTGTAACTATGGCAGCCATACATACTTACACGCAACCTCATCAAGCTTGGCGCGAAATCCTGTTCAACGCGGGGTATGCCGGAGACGCCATGGCGCCTAGTCCCGCAGGGACGGCTGAAACCCCGCGGAGCGCTTCAGCCGTCCCTTCGGGACTATGGGTTCCCGGCGGTGCCGTCATCCCAGCACTGAAGTACTGGGCTACACTCACAGCGTCCCCAAGGGACGCTAAACACATACACGGCTCCCGCCGTGGGCTATTCACGGTTGCCGCTCCCGCGGCTTAGAACACCCCGCCGGGAGCGTCGCGCACCCGTCGGGCATCGAGTGCGGGCGGCGGTGCGGCGGTTGCCGCGGGCGGACGAGGTGACGATAATGTAGGGGACGGAGCGTGAGACTAGATAAGAACACCCAAAAGGGAAACCGGGTTTCGTGCGCCCTCCGGGCGGAAAGAATTGGGGAATCCGATCCAGGGACTGAAGTCCCTGGCTAAGATCGTGCGCCCTGCGGGCGAAGATAGGAGCGTCATAATCCGGGCGAAGATTCGCGGGTCATGATGGAATCGGTTTCCCTATTCTGTGGTTCTATTTAGAAACGCGGCCGGCGGGCCGAGAGGGACGTTCATGAACACGGATTTCAGCAGCGTGTGCGACGAGTTCTACGTCAGTTGCCGGCTGTTTCTGAAGCTGGACCTGGCGTTGGAACGCGAGACGGCGTTGCATTTTTTCGATCGGGTGCGGAAGGAATTTCCGGGGATGCAGAAGTTCCGCCGCCGGGACGACGGATGCCTGGTGCTGGAGGAGGAACCCAAGGACGGTCCGTCGCGGCGCTGGATCCGGCTGGAGCCCAACAGCCTGCGGTTCGGGCATTACGCACCCGGCGAAATCGACGACGTGCGGCGATTGGCCGCGGTCATCCTCGAACACGCCCCGTACCATCTGACGTTCAGCGAGCTGGATTACGATCATCTGGAGGTGGTCTACGGGTTCGATCTGGAATACCGCGGCAACCACGACCAGTTGTTGGCCGAGACGTTGCTGTCGGACCATCCGCTGGGGCAGTTTCTGCTGGGCGATGACTCGTCGCACGCGATCGACGCGCAACCGTACCTGGGCATCGCGTTGACGCCGGGTTGCGACCTGCAAGCCTACATTGAGACCAAATCGCGGACCAGCAGTTACGAAGTGCGCACCGGCGAATACGAGATGGCGCCGCTGTCGGTGTTCCTGACGCTGCGCAAATACTGGCTGGTGGGGCAGGACGCGGCGTTGACGGACATGGCCGCGAAGCTGTTCGACCGGGCCAACGAATTGGCCGCGGGGAAGGTGGTGCCGTTGCTGGTGAATCCGCTGGCCTTGGCGATCGCCAGCCGGCTGTGATGCGGTTTGTTCCGGCGCCCCTCGTGAAAACGGATGGGGTGTTGTACGACGACGAAGAAGAAGGGTGGCGAGGTGGGAATGGATTCAGGCATTTCCGTGGACCGCATTTTGGGCCTTCCCGCGGACGAGCGGCTACGAATCGTTGAGGCGATCTGGGACAGCATCGCCGCAGAGCCGGAGTCACTGCCGGTGACCGATGCGCAGAAGCGCGAGATCGCGGCACGACTGGCTGAATACCGTCGGAATCCCGGGAGCGCGATACCGTGGGCAGAGGCCCGTCGGCGACTTGAGAACGGGCGGTGAAGCCGCGCCTGGAAATCCTCCCGCAGGCGCTGGGCGACATCGTCGACGCACGTCATTGGTACGAAGATCAGCGCCCCGGTCTGGGGATTGAATTCGAACGCACGATCGAGGCGGCGCTGGTCGGAATCGAGCGATTTCCAAAACTGTATCCCCAGGTCGTAGGCGACATTTGGCGGTGTTTCCTCGGACGATTTCCATACGGCATCTTCTACGAAGTGCCGAGCGAGGATTCGATCCTCATCGTCGCGGTATTCCATGCGTCGCGCGACCCCGGGAGCTGGGCCGAGCGCTTCTGATGCACACCGATCGATTTCGATGTAGAATTGCCATGCTGCGGCCGCGGCCGCGTCCGCGGATCGGCAGGGCGTAAACGATGGGACATAAGGCGTCGGACATTGAGGCGCGATTGATCGTGGGATTCGAGACCCATGTTCAGTTGGCGACGAACACCAAGCTGTTTTGCGGCTGCGCGGTCGCGTTCGGGGAGACGCCCAACAGCCGGATGTGCCCGGTGTGTCTGGGGTTGCCGGGGGCGTTGCCGGTGATGAACCGGCGGGCGTTCGATTTCGCGGTGCTGACGGGGTTGGCGCTGGGGTGCAAGATCAGTGTCCATACCAAGTGGGATCGCAAGAGCTACTACTATCCGGACCTGCCCAAGAACTACCAGATCAGCCAGTACGATCTGCCGCTGGCCCACGACGGAGCATTTGAGATTCCGTCTGAAGGCGGGTCGAAGCGCGTGGGCATCATTCGTGCGCATCTCGAAGAAGACGCGGGCAAGAATCTGCACGATCAGGGCGATTACAGCCTGGTCGATTTGAACCGGGCCGGGACGCCGCTGCTGGAGATCGTCACCCGGCCGGAGATCAACTCGCCTGACGAGGCGTACGTGTATTGCACGGAGTTGCAGCGGCTGGTGACGTATCTGGGCGTGTCGCACGGGGTGATGCAGAAGGGGCAGATGCGCTTCGAGCCGAACATCAACGTCGAGATCACGGCCGGCGGGCAGACGTTCCGCACGCCGATTTCCGAAGTGAAGAATCTGAACAGTTTTCGGTCGGTGCGCGGGGCGGTCGAATTCGAATTTCGCCGGCAGGTGCAGGACTGGCTGGCCGATCACGATTATCAGTTCAAGAAGCGTCCGAACGAGAACCGGGGGTGGGACGACGAGCGGGGCGTGACCGTGTTCCAGCGGGAAAAAGAGGCGGCGCATGATTACCGGTATTTCCCGGACCCGGACCTGGTGCCCGTCGAGGTTGACACGGCGTGGTTGAACGGTGTCCGCGAGTCGTTGCCGGAACTGCCGCTGGCCCGGCGCATGCGGTTTGAATTGCAATACGGAGTGACGGCCGACGACGCCGCGACGCTGGTCGCCGATCGCGAGACGGCCGACTGCTTCGAATCGGCGGCCGAGCGGGCGGGAGCGCCGCAGACGACGGCCAAGCAGTTTTTGAACGTCTGGTCGCGGTTCGCCAACGACCGCGGCGTCAGCGTCGGCCGTCTCGCCGTGTCGGCTGAACGCATGGGCGAACTGGCCGCGATGGTCGATCAGCGGGTGGTCAGCGCGACGGCCGCCAATCAGATTGCCGAGCGGATGATGTCGTCATCCGACGAACCGCGGCAGTTGGCCGAGTCGATGGGGCTGGTGACGGTGGCCGACGAGGGGCAACTTGATTCGTGGGTGGCCGGCGTGTTCGCGGGCAATGAAAAGGCAGTGAAGGACGCGATCGCCAATCCCAAGAAGACGCAGGCGGCGGTCGGGTTCCTGCGCGGGCAGGTGATGAAGGCATCGGGCGGCAAGGCCGACCCGCGGCTGGCGGGCGATAAGATCGAGGCGCGTCTGGCGGCGATGCGGGCGGGGTGATGGAACTGATACTGCCGGATCAAATCGCGCTGGATGAAGTGTCGCGGGCGCTCATGCGCGACATTGAAGAAACGGCGCGTCAAGTGAATGAATACCGTCCTCTCCCGCCGGACGTCGTTCGGCGCATTCAAGACGAACTTCTGCCCAAACGCGTCCATGACAGCAACGCGATCGAGGGCAACACGCTGAACTTCCGCGAGACCATGATGATTCTCGAAACGGGGAAACTGATTCCGGGCAAGCATCGGGAGGCCCAGGAAGCACTAAACCTGGGGAAAGCTGCACGCGCGCTCGGCGAGATTCCGGCCGATGACCGATCCATTCATGCGCGCGAGAGGTTTCTGGGCATTCACGAAATAGTGTTGCGCGACATCGACGATCAGTGGGCGGGGCGCTTTCGGGAGTGCGGAGTCACGATCGGCACGGCGAAATGGAAGCCGCCGGAATACAGCGTCGTGCCGACGCTGGTCGACCGCGTGTTGGAGCGCCTCGCATCGCCGGGCGAAGAATCGCCGCTGCTGGCCGGCGTCTGGGCGCATTGGGCGATCGCGGCCATTCACCCCTTCGCGGACGGAAACGGCAGGATGACGCGCTTGTGGCAGGACCTTGTCTTCGTGCAATCTGGACTAACTTTTGCCATTATCCAAAAGGATGAGCAACAGGATTACTACGATTCGCTGGACCAAGCCGGCGACGGCGACTTCAATCCGCTGTTGCAGTTGATTGGAGGCAGGATGTTGAAGACGTTTGACCGCTACCTGTCGGCAATCGGAAAAGAGAAAGAAACCGAAGAATGGGTGACGGAGCTGGTGGGTGAGGCCGACGACCGGGCGTCGCAGAAGCGTCAACGTGAGTACATGGTGTGGGCCAGGATTATGGAACGCCTGCGATTCGAATTCGAGGTGTACGCAGGGAAAATCAGCGAACGATCGCGGGAAATCGTCGCGCAGGCACGGGAGTATCCGATCATCAATCAGCAGGCGTGGGAGAATCTCGCGCAAGGCGTGCCCGTGAAAAAGACCTGGTTTTTTACGGTCGAGTTTCGATGCGCCGCAAAGTTCCGTCGCTACTATTTCTTTTTCGGCAAGCACTATTGGACCGATCTCGACACGCCCGTGGAACGAAGAAGTGGTGTGTGCCTTCTGATCGGCGAGTCCGATTCACCCGGTGCGCAGGGTGCGCGCCTGGACGAGATCGACGGCTGCCCGATTTCTCTGCGGGAGTTGTTCGTCGCTGGGGAGCGGCTGAATCGTGCCCGATTCGATTTCGAGGCTAACAAAGTCGTCTATGATCGCGACATCGATCCGGGTCAGGTGGCTCGAGATTTTTGTGCCGATGTCGTTCGGCATCGGTTGACGTGATCAGGGATCGCACGGATGAAAACAAACATGCTATGCGCGTTGATGATGATGGCGTCGATGTTTTCCGGTTGTTCGCCGACGGAGCCCAATGAATTGGATAAGCTGGGTGTGACCACAGTGAAGGCGAAAACATTGACCGTTCAGGCCTGGATCGCCGACGAGTCGGAGGAGCGGTTCAAGGGGCTGATGTTCGTCACGGCCGGGGAAATGGCGTCGTTGCCGGACGGACACGACCGGGGAATGATCTTCATTTTCCAAGGGGATCAGACCGGCGGGTTCTGGATGCGGAACACGATCATCGATCTGGACATCGCGTTCATCCGCGAGGACGGGACCGTTGTCGATACGTTCACCATGAAAGCACTGGACGAGTCTTCCTACACGCCGAGGTCCGCCTATCGATACGCGCTGGAGGTCAACGCCGGCGTGCTCGGCAAGCACGGCATCCGCGCCGGCGACCAAGTGGACCTGTCGGCGGTTCGCGCCAAATCCCCGGAGCATCCCAAGCCCCGTTGAGCGGCGGCCGGTCATCCAAAGCCGTGCGTGTTTAGCGTAGTCCACCTGTTTCAGAGCACCGGTCGCGAGCCCGGTGATGGGAGGATCGAAGGCGCCCCGCGTTTCAAGAGACCGCGGGCTTGCGCCCGCGGCTCGGATTCGGGGTTCCCCACGCGACGCACGTACCTAAAGCCGGTCGTACGGCAGACCGATCCGCCGTTTGGACGGACTGCCGCGCCTGCGCGCTCCGATAACGTCGGCTGGGCTCGGTCGCCTCGCCGGAAACAGGATTCGCTGATGCACGTATTATTCGTCGGCGCTCGTGATTCGCTTCCGCCGGGCATGAAGGCGCTGGTGAACGAGCGCGGCGGCACGGTCGAGACGGCGGCCGACATCGCCGCCGCGGTCCGTCAGTCCAAGACGGGGGCAATCGACGCGGTGGTGGTCGACGGTGATCAGGTGGCGTCGAGCGAGGCCCGTGCGTTTTTGCGGACCATGGACGCGCGGCGCATTGCATCGGTGATCGTCGGCGGGGCCACGGCGAGTTTCGAACCGGGCGACGGGTCGTTGACCGATCTGGCGGGCGCGGATGTTTCCAAGGAGGAGATCGAGCGGCGGCTGACCACGCTGGCCCGGTTTCAGTCGCATTTGCGGCGGCTGGAAGACGAGTTGGAAAATATGTCGCGGCTGACCCGCCGGCTGAGCCAGCATTTTCGGGAAGTGGACGAGGAGATGCGTCTGGCGTCGCGCTTGCAGCACGATTTCCTGCCGCGCGGAATCGAACGCGTCGGTCGCCTGCGTTTCGGCACGCTGTACCGACCGGCCGCGTGGGTGTCGGGCGACATTTACGACATTCAGCGTCTGGACGAGACGCACGTTGGGTTTTATATCGCCGACGCCGTCGGGCACGGGATGGCCGCCGGTCTGTTGACCATGTATTTGAAGCGGGCGTTGGTCACGAAACGCATTGACGGGTCAAGCTACGAAATCGTCGACCCGAGCGAAGCATTGCAACGGTTGAACGACGGGCTGGTGCAACACGCGCTGCCCAATTGCCAGTTTGTCACGGCGTGTTACGCGGTCATCAACACCGAAACGCTGGTGATGCGCTACGCCCGCTGCGGGCATCCGTACCCGCTGCTAATCAGTCGCGACGGTCAGGCATCGGAATTGAAATCGCCCGGCGGATTGATGGGCCTGTTTGCGGGCATGGATTGCCCGACATACGAAACGCATTTGCAGCCCGGCGACAAGGTGTTCCTGTACACCGACGGCATCGAGTGCCCGTTTGACGGCGAGCCGCCGGTCGAGCCCCACGAATTCGGCGGTCATCGCGGCGTGCTGGCGTCGCTGGCAGTCCACTCCGCGGCCGACGCCATCGCCGGGCTGACCCAGCGGCTCGACGGACAGAAGGGCTCGCTGATGCCCGACGACGACATCACGGTCGTGGTCGTGGAAGTCGACGGGGGTTAAACGCCGCCGTGGCCGCGGCGCGAATCGGTTGAGTGCACAGGGCTCGCCGACATCACACGTGACCGCGAGTACCCTGACCGAACCGCCCGCGTTATTCACTTGTCAAAGAGCTTCGCGTCGCGGCGGCGGAAACCGACCCCGCGTGCGCCGGCCGCGGCCGACGGCCAACATGGGCGGCGGCGTTCGGGTGCATCGATTTGAATCACACCGGAAAGAAGCGTTGCACCAACCAGAAACCAGATACTGGAAACTGGAGAGAGCGGCACGCTTCGTCTCCGGGGACTTCCCAATCAACTCCCCCGCCTCGGAAGCGGTGGGTCACCCAAGCACCCCCAAAGCACACGGGGCGGAAACCGACCCCGCGACGCGACGAGGGAGATTGGCGCGCGCCGAACTTCCCCGTCATCTAAGTAACTCCGGCAGCGCGCTAAAGATTTTTCGGATTCGTCGATCAGCGGCGGGCGGGGTCGGGCGCGGCGTGATTATAGGACGGAAAACGAAGGGAACGCGTCCCCGACCATATTCTAACGGCCGTTGGCCCGCCCGCTGACCCCGGCGGGGGAACCGCTGACCTCAGCGGACGAGCCGCCCATCGAAGTGCACTGCTCGTAGCAAGTTGCGGTTGAGCCCGCCCAGCGCGCGAATAGGCCAGGCCAAGAGGCGAATCAGTAGCGCCACCGATGGACCTCACGGCGCGGAGCGGAAGTTCGATAACGCGAACATTGATTCGCCTGCGCATCCCTCTTTCCAAGAATTCCGTCGATTCAGCTTGACAAATGGACTGGCGTATAATATCTTTGGTGGTAGCGAGGCTGATCGCGTTCCGGCTTGAAGTTGGGACGAAAGCGGGCGGCACTACGCGGGTTCTGATCGTGAGCGTTCTGCTCGATCCGATTTCCCCTCGCCTGAATATGGGATTTCACTGCCGGCGGAAGGTCCGCGCGTCGTGGGCTCTCCAATCGGTGGGTTTTCGTTCCGCGCCCGGCTTGATGTCGGGCAGAAAGGATTGTGTTTCATGAAGTACGACTACTCCATCGTCCGCCAAGATCGGTTCATCGAGGCGACCCGCGACAGCGGCTACAAGGGCACGGATAGCGCGTTGTCGGAGCTGGTTGACAATTCAATTCAGGCAGGGGCTACCAAGGTCGCGATCAACTTGATTGCCGTCGCTCAGGAATATGGAGGGAGAGGTGCACCAGTGCACCCGCGTGTCGTTGAGGTCGCGATCGCTGATAACGGGCGCGGCATGGACGCGGATACTTTACGGCGCGCATTGCGATTCGGCGATAGCTCACGGTTCAACGACAGGGTGGGCCTCGGTCGATTTGGCATGGGCCTGCCCAACGCCAGCGTTAGTCAGGGCAAGCGGGTGGAAGTCTATTCTTGGCGGCGAGGCAGCAAACCGCTGTGGACCTACATCGACGTAGACGAGATTGCTTCAGGTCAGATGTCGGAAGTTCCGCAAGCCATCGAAACCCCGATACCGACACCATTGTCTGAACTGGCGCAATCGCCGTCCGGAACGATCGTTGTTTGGAAAAAAACCGACCAGCTCGATCACGACGGTAAATGTGACACTCTGATCCGCGCCGTCCGGCCCAGTCTGGGCAGAATCTTCCGGTACTTTCTGATTCGTGATTTCGAGCTCACCATTAACGACTCCCGAGTCGGTCCCATGGACCCCCTGTATTTGATCCCACAAGCGCGATTGGACGGCGACCCGCTTGCCACCAAACATGGCGATACGCTCAAGTTCGATGTTCCGATTCCGGGCAGGACCGGCCAAACGTCCGTCGTAGAAGTCACGATATCCCTGCTCCCCGCAGAGTGGCAGGTGAATTACGGACCCGGAAGAACAGTTGAACAGAAGAAAGCACTCAAGCTTCGACACATTGAAGCCACAACGGGCTTTAGCATTGTACGAGCAAACCGGGAGATTGACATTATCTCAACCCCTTATCACTCTGTTTCACACTGGAAGAATCGCTGGTATCGAGTCGAGATTCGTTTTGATCCCGAGTTGGATGAAGTCTTCGGCGTAACGCACACGAAGCAGCACGTTCGAATTCAGCGTGGGTCGCCGCTCTTCAACCAGATGGAAACTGACATCAAGGTCAACGTCAACACGCTCTTGGACATAATCGAACACCGGAAGCCGAAAAAGACGACCACTGGGCCAAGTGCGGCGGAGGAGTTGGTCAAGCGTGTCGAGCCGCGCCTCAAACCGCTCGACGGCATTTCGGAAAAACCCGCCGCTGAGGTTCGCGAGGAGATTGCGGCTTTTGTGCTGGAGCGTGTGGCTGCTGGCGCGCCTGCGGAGTCCGCGGTGCATTTAGACCGACGCCTCTCCCAATACCCCGTCATCGTCGAACTCGAGCAATTGCCGGGTGCGCCAATCTACCGAGTCAAAGTTGTAGGCCGCACAATCGTCGTGATGTTGAACACATCCCATCTGTTCTACGAGCGCGTATACCAGCGGTTGGAAGAGCAGTCGACGGTTGGCAAGACCGGAGTCGAATTGCTCCTAATGTCACTGGCGCGGAGCGAAGTGAACGGGTCCGACGAGGCGCGGGAGTGGTACGACGCGCAGCGTCAAGACTGGAGTCAAAACCTCAAGCTCTTTACCGGCCAGCTACCTGAATTTGACGGTGACAACTCCCGCGACGGCGATGAGAAGTAGATGTTACAGCTTTCTTCGTGGCGGCCGGAGGCAAACAGCCTTCGGCCGCCATCGTCGTCACCGCACAATCCAGTTCAAAACTCCAGCAAATCCGCATCGATGCCTCAACTTCGGAGGAGCGGGGGGTGGGGGCCGCTACGCCTTCGGCGTACGCGATGCCCTTCCTGGGATGCGTTGCGGGCATGGAGGGGGGATCGGCGCCCCATCGCTTTCGCGGCAAGCAGTGCGGGGAACTCTTCCCCGAAACGTCACGCGCGAACGGCACGCGCGTACGATGGTGCGCGGTCCGACGCGCCCGTGCTCGACCCCAACGGAGTCGCGGCCTACAGCCCGGAGTTACGCCGCGGGCGCTACCACTACAACGCTATAAGCAAGTTTCCGGTGACGCCTTCTTTCGCCCCGGTGGGGCTTGGGGTGCGGGGGTGATGCGATCCGGGGGTGTCGTCCGCCGGTGCGGACTCCACCCCCGGCTACTGACTGCCGCCCCTTCGGGGCTCGGAGGGCGTCCGTGCCACGGCTGTTCGGGCGGCATGACCGCACCTTGTTCGAATCGCTCATCGGGGCGCTGGTTTGGGCCTTGAAGGGCGTGTACAATGAAGCGGGAGTGGCACCATGCGGACGATACGCGTCATCTTTCAGGGCGGGGATCTGAAACTGCTGGAATCGGTCGATCTGCCGGAGAACACGCCGCTGACGTTTGCGCTGCTCGACGATGACGATTTGCCGGTCGAGGGCATGGTCCGCGCGGCACAAGCGGGCGGAGCGTTCGATTTCCTCAGCGATCCGAGGGAGGATATCTACTCGGAATCGGACGGCGAGGCCGTTTAGCCATGCCGACGCACGGGGCGCTTCGCCGGGGCGACGTGGTGCTTGTGCCCTTGCCTTTTGCCGATCTGACCGGCAGCAAAGTGCGCCCCGCCGTCGTCCTGTCCGCCGGTCCGCAGGGGCCTGAACTCATCATCGCGTTCATCACCAGCGTGCTGACCAACCGTTCGCTTCGCGGCGCGGAAGTCGAGATATCGCGGAGCGATCCGGAGTTTCTCGCGACCGGGCTGAAGTCCGATTCGCTGATCCGAACGGACAAGCTCGTGACACTTTCACGAACGGTGGTTTCCCGGCGTTTGGGCGTGACGGGGCCGGCGACGCTCGCCAAATTGGCGGCAAAACTGCGCGTGGCGTTCGGTCTGTGACACCAAGCGCGGTCGGGCGAAGCATCCCCGTGCAAGCGGGGAACCGGCTGGTGCGAGAATCCTTTCTCACACCCGTTTCCGTGGGAGTCCTTTCCCGCGTACGCTGTGCGAAGATCGATCGGCGGCGGGTCCGGGACGGGGGCGAGCTTGACCCGGATTTCCGCGACCATCACGCGCCGCGGGCCGGGCGTTGCGCGGCGGCAATTCGAATTGTATGGTTCACCGGGGATTCGCTGGTCGCCAGGTGGGGAACCGCTCGTCGAGCGGGTGCCCGCGGGACCGGTGGCACTTCCATTGAGGCCCGATTGGGCGGACGGTATGATGTTTTCCGCCGGGCGGGATTGGTCGCGCCGATTGAGCGCGAGCATGGCGCCCTTTCGCCGGAGTTTCGCTATGAAACGACGGATCGTTATCAGGTGCAGCGGCATGGTGGTTGCGGCGTCGGCCGGTTGCGCGGCGGTCGGTCTGATCCTGACGGGCTGCGCGGCGCCGGATTTTTCGACGTCGTTCTGGAATCCGCTGGGGCTGAAATCGCCGTTCGTGCTCACCCGCGAGCCGATTCGCGTCGGCGTCGTTCGCTCGGCTTCTTCCAACCTCGACATGCTGGCGTGGTGGGACGTCGTCGAACGCACGCCGTGGACTGAATTCCAGACGGCCCTCGGCTGGAAAACCGGTCGGCCGGTGCAGATCGAGCAGTTGAAGCCGTTTCAGTTGCAGGCTCATCTGGAGGACGGATGGCTCGATTTCGCGTTTCTGACCGACGAGCAATGCGCGGCGTTGATGGCCGAAACGAAATCCGCGGCGATTATCGCCCGCGCGGAATCGGACGATCGCGCCGGTCTGATCGTGGCCTCCGCGAAATCTGACATTCAATCGCTGGGGCAGATCGCCGGTCAACGGTTCGCATTCGGACCGCGCGGCGACCCGGTGCTGCATTATGCCACGGTCGCGGCGCTGGAATCGGCCGGCGTTACCATCGACGGGATTCAACGGGAGTTGATTCCGCCCGACGCCTTCCAATACCACATCAGCTCGTTCGAGGCGGCCAAGGAAGTCGCGTTCGGAGCCACGGCCGTCGGCGTCATTGAGAAAAGCGAGTACGATCAATACGCGGACACGGGCGGGCGCTTCTTCCCGTTGAAATACAGCAAGGACCAATTCCGGGTGCTGGCCGAGGCGCGCCCGGTGAAGCTGGGACCGGTGGTGGCGTCGACCAGCACCGATGCCGATCTGGTGGATACGGTTCGCGGTTTCCTGCTGTCGGCGAAGAAGCGATCGCCGGGCGTGGTGTCGTCGCTGGGCATCGCCGGTTTCACGGGCGCCGAGCGCTGAAATCGACCGTGCGGTACGGCGGACGCCCGTCACCTTCGGGCGCAGTAGTTGATCATCCGAACAAGCGGTGCAGGAATCGACAGGATTAACAAGATTGACAAGATTTTCGGAGTGATGTCGCGCTTTGGACGGGTCGACAACCGGATTTCCGCCGAATTGGGTCCACGGACGGTCACGCGGGACACAGCCTATTTCAGGAACATCCCCACGCCGTCGCGTCCCCCGCGCTCGGAGGAGAGCGGAAAGAGAGGGGGCGAAGATGCTGGAATTGATCAAAAGCCGGCGGCACGATGCGCTGTAGTGAATCGTCGGACGCTTCAACCGCGGCGGTCGGCCCTGACGATTGCAATCACGACGCTGATGACCATCGCCGCGCCGGTCGGTCTGCGACGCGCGACCGCCCAGGCGCCCGATCCCGCTCCCGACCAGGACCGCATCGCCGAGTTGATCGAACAGTTGGGCGGCAGCGACTACGCCGTGCGCACGGCCGCGACTGTTGAGCTCATCAAGTGCGGGCCCCGGGCGTTGTCGGCGCTGAAGGAGGCGGCTGACGGCGATGATTTCGAAGTATCCGTGCGGGCCCGGCATCTGTTGACGGTGTTCGGCGCATTGCTGCTTGCGGGCGTGGAGATTGAGCTGTCCGCGGACAAGGCGTCCATCGCGTGGAACGAGCCGCTGGAACTGCGGCTGACCATGCGGAACACCCTGCCGCACGCCGCCAACGTGCCCGTCGACCCTTCCAGCGCCGATGCGACCGGTCCCGCCACGGACGCGCGCCAGGTCATCGCCGTGCTGGACGTGGCCGATTTTCTGCACGTGGTCGGGCCCGATGGAAGCGAGATTCCGCTGCACGTGGACGACATCAATGAGGATGACGAGGTTGCCCGGCTGGTGAACGGCCGCGCCGAGCGGGCCGTGATCGGGCGTCTGCCGGCGGGCGGATCGGCCGTTCACGCTATGTCCGCGTTCAACCGCGGGTTTGCCCGATATCGGATGTTGCGGCCCGGTTCCTATCGAATTCAGATGCAATATCGGCCCGAATGGGATGATGCGGAATTGAACGCGGCCCGGGTCGGGGCTGTGAACAGCAACCTGCTGACCATCGAAGTGAAGAGCGGCGCGCCGGACTGCGTGGTCGATGCCCCGGCGCCGGCCCGCTTGCAACTGTCTCGCGATGGCGACGAGGTGGTCGCAGTGATCCAGAACACGCTCGACGTGACCGCGTGGGTGAATCTGAATCTGTCGGAAGACGGGGAGCCGCCGTTCGCGGCGCTGGTGTGGCGGATCGGTCGCGGCGGCGAGGGTGACGAGTTGACGATGGTGCCGCGCACGGCATCCGACACGGCCAAGTTCGACCCCGGCCGGCTTGGTGAAGTGCAACCCGGACAATCGGTGGAGGTGGCCCGGCTGACCACCGGCGAGTTGGAGAACCTTGCCCGGGAACATGGATGGGACGCCGCCGGGTTGCGAATCAGCGGCGTCTACAGCAACCGGACCGCACGCCCGTGGCAGAACCGGGGGGCGGTCACCTTTCGCAATCCGGCAAAACCCGCCGACGCGGTCATTGGCCGCCTGCCACTGCGGTTGATCGCGATTACCTTGCAGAGCGAGCCCGTTGAAATCGATCGATAGTCGACCGCCGACGCGCTGCGCGCGGTACGATGCGCCAGCGCCAAGACATGGACACGGTTGTAGGGCGGGTTTCACGCGCCGTTCGCCCTCCGGGCGAGAACCAAGAGGAAGAGGGAATGGAGGCTGCGGTCACCAGGGACTGAAGTCCCTGGCTATGAACGTGCGCCCTACGGGCGAAGAGTCGACGGGTGAAACCCGTCCTACGGTTGGTAGAGGCGGGTGAAACCCGCCCTACGGTCGGGTCCGACGGTCAATCGGGTGACCCTCGCACTGCAGATGGCTGAACAGTTACGCGACCATTCCTCTCTGCGTCCTCGGCGTCTCTGCGGTGCAATTTCTGAACACAAGGCCCGTGGCGCCGTCACGGTGGATTGACGCCGGTCAATTCGCGGACGGTGGCATAGACCGGGGCGCCATGGGCGTCGAATGGGTCCACGAGGACCAGACGGTCGAGAACCGGTGACTTGCGTTGCAGTGCCTGGTGGCATTGTTCGCAGCCGAGCGATGGTTCCATGTTGTAGCCCCACGCATTTTCTTTCGCGAGCACGTTGTGGTCCAGACCGAAGACCTCGTAACCGGTGACGGCAATGCCGGTGTCTTTGTATTCGAATGAGTTGACGCCTTCCGTGGACGCGGCGTCTTCGTACCAGACGCGCGGCCCCTTGATCAGGACGGGTCTGGATGCCACCGTCCGGCCGTATGTATCGATGCCCTTCAAGGCGGACATATAGACGAGCATTTCCTCCGGCCGATTGATCTCGAGTTTGCCGTCACCATTGTCGTCGGTCACGCCGGGCAACGGCAAGGCGCCGGTGATCCGGCGTAGACGCCATAGTATGACGGGTTGAATAATGTCGTCCGACAAATCGTCGGGCGTGCCGTTCTGATCCCAGTCGCCCCAATAGACCGCGATTTCCTGTTTCTGCGGAAACAGCCGTTGGGCGCCGTCGCTGTCGGTCTTGAACACCAGCGAGGGATACCACGTGCTCTTGTCCGGATCCGCCGGATCCAGCGGGTTGGCCGACAGAAGATCATCCGTGAAATAGAAGATGTCGTCGCCGGTGACGGAACGGTCGGTCACGATCACCGCGCGTTTCAACGCGAAGGGTACGTGACAGGCCTGGCACGACAACGTCACCATCGGACCCCGGCCATCGCTCTCCTGGTTGTGGACGAACGTCTCTCCGGGCACGTCCGGGGCGTCGGGATGGCGAATGAGATTGGGTTGGCCGTTGATTTCGGTCAGGCGGCATTCGCGGCAGGAGCGGAAGCCCAGCGCCCAATCCAGTTCGTTGCGGAACTGGGTATAGGGCGAATTGCCTTTGCCGAAATTGTGGTTGATGTCGCCGGGGTGGCATAGGTTGCAGGTGTCGGCGTCATCGTCGGCGACGTCGTTCGCGGCGACATCGTCGTTTCGGTTGGTAAATTTGCGATAGTGAATATCGCGCTCGTCGAACCAGACCGCGCCGCGCTTGTTCTGGAAGCCGCCGGGCAGGTGGCAGCCCCAGCAGATTCGGTCGCGCGGCGGACGGACAAGAAAATCACGGTCCAGCGCCAACGCATCGTCGCCCGCCGGGACAAGCTCGCCCCGGTCCACGCCGACGGCGTAATCGAGCTGCAACACGGGCGGTGCGACGCCCACGTCCAGGCGCGTAAACCACCCCTGACCGGCCGTGGCCGCCGCGGCGAACGCGGGCACGGAATGGCCGACGTCATCGACCAGTTCGGTCGTGGTCGCCAGGATCGCGCCCCGCCATTCGCGGTGCATGTCCAGCCCGTCGACGCCGGTGCGATGGCGGCGGTGACACAGGAGGCAGTCCGGTTCGGCCACGCCGGTGACATCCCATGGCGCGGCGTGAAGCGATCCGTCATCGTCGTCGATCAGGGCGTAGTCGCCGTCCAGCAGGACGTCCTGCGGTTGCAGGCCGAGAAGTTCGTAGCCGAACAGACCGGTCGATTCGTCGTAATATCGTAAACCGTCGCGGTCGAATTCCAGCCCGCCGCCGCCCGCGTGACACCCGCCGCAGTGCGACGCCCCATAGAACGCGGTCATGTCCATTTCGGATTCGTTCATGTTGTGCTTGCCGGCCGTCTGGCGATTCAATCCGCCGCCGCCGCCGGACCAGCGTCCGAACATGCCCGCCGAGCGCACCCACCATCGGCCGTCGCCCATGAAGTCGTCGTTCATGACCATGTGGCCGTCGGCGTCCGTCCGACCCTGTTGATGAATGAAGCCGTTGGATATTTGATGGACGTCGTGGCACCCGGATGCGCGTCCGCATGTTTGCCGGCCGCTGTACGGCCGGGTGGAGTCGACGGTGATCGCGTTCCCGAGCGCGTCCTTCAGCATGATGGGCAGGTGCCCCTGGATGCGTTGATAGGCCGCGAAGTCGATCAGGTCGACGTCGGCATCGCCGTCCATGTCGAACACCTCGCGGCAGATCGCGATCGGCGGTTCGATCCCGGGGCCTGAAACGGTCGCGCACAGTTTGAGAAAAACATAATCGAAGCGGTTGATGAATCCGTTCTCGTCGAAATCGCCGGTTCCCAATGGCAGGGCGGCGGCGATTGGAACCAGCGACAGAACGACGACCGCCAGCACGGTCGAGCGGCAAGACATGAAGCCCTCCTTAACCGGCACTGGTTGACCGGCCCGAACGGGAAGCCGCGTAGACGTGAATGCGGTCCCCCCACCCTCCTCGTGCCGCTAATCACCCGGCAAGTTGCGGACCAAACCGCACTTTTTGGACATCTGGTGCATGGTGATTACATCGAATAACCAGTTCACAAATAACGCGACAGTTCAACAGCAGTTTGTTCGTTGGCACGCGGCTTGCCCGATGAAACCCGGTTGCCATTGGGGCCTCGGCGGGGGGCCGGAACGGACATCGGAGCTTCGCCGTCGTCCTCTGGTACGGAGTGCAATGGAGGGGGTTCGACGATGAAATCGAGTGCAAACCGTCGCTGGTTCTTGAAATCGCTGGCGTTGGCGGGCGCGCCCGTGGTGTGTCCGACGGTCGAAGCCGACGAGACCGACGGCCACGAATCGGGTGCGACGAGTTCCGGCACGATGGGCGTGCTGATGGACATTACTCAATGCGTCGGATGCCGCAAATGCGAATATGCGTGCGGTCAGGCGGCCGGTTTCAACGTTCCGCCGATCGAGACGTTTGATGATCGGGCGGTGTTCGAAAACGACCGACGCCCCGGGCCGGCGAGTTACACGGTAGTGAACCGTTATGCAGCCGGCGAATCCCCGGAACGGTTTGTGAAGGTCAATTGCCTGCACTGCAACGAGCCGGCCTGCGCGTCGGCTTGTCTGGTCGGCGCGTTGCAAAAAACGGCGACGGGGGCCGTGGTTTACGATCCGTGGAAGTGCATGGGGTGCCGCTACTGCATGGTGGCCTGCCCGTTTCAGATTCCGGCGTACGAATACGACAACGCGTTCACGCCACAAGTTCGCAAGTGCACGATGTGCGCGGACCGGATTGCGAACGGGGCTCGCGTGCCGGCGTGCGTGGAAATCTGTCCCAAGGAATGCCTCATCTACGGGCGCCGCGATGAATTGCTGGCGTTGGCGCATGACCGCATCCGCCAACACCCCGATCGGTACGTGGAACACATTTACGGGGAGCACGAGGCCGGCGGGGCGAGCTGGCTGTATTTGTCCGATCGGCGATTCGCGGACTTGGGGTTCGTCGCCGTGCCGGCCGCCGCGCCGTCGCACCTGACCGAGACACTTCAACATGCCGTTTTCAAACACTGGGCGCCTCCGGCGTGTTTGTATGGGTTGCTGGGTGCGATCATGTGGCTCTCGCGGCGTCCGGACGACGAGCCGAAAACGTCGCCCGCTGTTCCGACGATGCCGCCCCGTTTGAAAGGGGCGGTATCATGACCTCGCACGAACACGCCGCCCCCGTCGCGCGTCGCCTTTTGACTCCGGGCGTTCTAATGCTGCTGGCACTGGTCGGCGCGGCGATGATCTTTGCCATCATCCGGTTTGCGTTCGGGCTGTCGGTGGCCACCAACCTCGACCAGCAGCACCCGTGGGGCATCTGGATCGCGATTGACGTCGCCACCGGAGTCGCGCTGGCCGCGGGCGGATTCACGTCGGCGGCATTGGTCTACGTCTTCAACCGCAACCGGTTCCATTCACTGGTCCGCCCAGCGCTGTTGACCGCGATGCTGGGGTACACATTCGTCGGAATGGGGCTGATGGCGGATCTGGGGCGCTATTACAACATCTGGCATCCGGCCCTACCGTCAATGTGGCAGGGCAATTCCGTACTGTTCGAAGTGGGCATGTGCGTGATGTGCTATCTGACCGTGCTCTATATCGAGTTTTTGCCCCTGGTGTGCGAACGATTCATCGGCGATACCGGCCGTCCGAGACTGGCGCGACTCTGCGCGCGGATCGATCGCGTCGTTCGTCGAACGATGTTCGTCTTCATTCTTGCCGGAGTCGTGTTGTCCTGTCTGCATCAGTCGTCACTTGGCCATCTGATGGTCATCGCGCCGACCAAGATGCACGCCCTGTGGTACACGCCGTTGTTGGGTCTCTTGTTTCTGTTGTCTGCCGCCGCCGTCGGGTTTCCCATGATTATCGTCGAGTCGTTATGGTCGTCCTGGTCCTTCAGCCGACAGCCCGAAATGCACTTGCTCCGCGAGCTGGCCCGGTTCATTCCGCCGCTGCTCGGCGTCTATCTGGCATTCATCATCGGAAACATGGCCGTTCGGGAGACCTACGGCGAGCTCCGGACGGTATCACCCCAGACTGTATGTTTTGGAATCGAAGTGGCGGCGGGCGTCGTGCTTCCGTTGGTGATGCTGCTGATGGATCGCGTGCGGCGATCGCCGCGACTGCTGCTGACGGCATGCCTGCTGATCGTGTTCGGTGTGGCGTTCAATCGCATCAATGTATTTCTGGTCGCGTATCAGCCGCCCTTTGCCGAACGAGCGTATTTTCCATCCGTTGGCGAGATCGTGGTCACGACGGGGTTGATGGCCGGTCTGGTGCTCGTCTATCGCGTCATCGTCACGTATCTGCCTGTGCTGACCCCGACTTCGAGAAGTGTTGCCACATGAACGCCGCGTCGACGAAACCCGGTCGCCGGTCCACTGGAGCGACGAAGCCCAACGCCCACGGGCCGGTCTGTTTCGTGGCGGGCATCCTCTTCGCCACATGGGCGGTCTACGCTCCCGCGGCGCAAGACCGGCCGCCCAATGTCGGCGGCGACTGTGCGGCTTGCCACTCCTGCGACGATCCGTCGCCGCAAGCACGCTGTCTGCGAGCGTGCGCGCGACCCGCCCACGAACCGAAGCCGACATCGTTGACCAACGAATTCGCTCCGCACATAGTCATACTTGGCGAGCTGGCCGACCGCTATCTGCCCGTTCCCTTCGACCACGCCGGACACGCGGCCATGGCCAATATGACCCGCGGCTGCGTCGTCTGCCACCACCATACGCCACAAGGGCAGGAGCACCCGTCCTGCAAATCCTGTCACGCTCTTGAACCCGGGACCGGCGACATTCATATGCCGGGACTGAAGGGGGCATATCACCGCCAGTGCATGAACTGCCACGTGGAATGGAGCGGGGATACGCACTGCAGCGTTTGTCACCAGCCCAGAACCGGCGGGACAACATCTCTCAAGTTATCGACGCCGAGTAAAGACGATATCATCGGCCAAATGCACCCGCCGATCCCGGAGCCGGAAGTCCGGCAATACGAGATCGCCCGCGACGGCATTGAACCGAGCCGGGTTCTGTTCCGTCACAAACGGCACATCGACGCATACGGTCTGCGGTGCGCGGACTGTCATCACGAGAACAGTTGCGTCCGCTGTCATGCCCGCTCGAACAGCGATGCGCCGCCGGTAAAGCCGCTAAACGAACACCATCAGCCGTGTTTCGCGTGCCACGAAAACGACGCCTGCGAGTCCTGTCACTACGAGACCGAACAGCCTCCGCCGGCGATGTTCGACCATGCGGGCACGCGCTGGCCGTTGACTCGATATCATCGGGAAGCGGGATGCCGCGATTGTCACACCGTAGTTCCCTACCAGTCGCCGAAAACGGAGTGCAACGAGTGTCACAATGATTGGGCGCCGGGCACGTTCGACCACGCGGTCACCGGACAGACGCTTGACGCCTTGCATGTCTCCATCGACTGTGCGGAATGCCACACCAATCGTCAATTCGATCGCCCTCCGACGTGCGGGGCATGTCACGACGCCGATAGCGGCATCAGCTTTCCGGATCGCCGCCCGGGACCGGTGAACTCGAATAACCCCTGATCGCCGACGTCGTGCGGTCGTCAATTCGGCTTGTCCGGTCCCGAACGATCTTCGACACTGTCTTCGAAGCGGATCAACGTCGCCCCCATTTCCACCAGATCCCCCTCGCGACACAGAACGTCACGCGCGCAACCGGCGTGGGGCGCGGACAGGGTCATCTCCATTTTCATCGATTCCAACACCACCAGCGGCTGATGCGCGGCGAAGACGCCTCCCGGTGCGATGTTGACCTTCAAAACGGCGCCGGGCATCGGGGCGGACAGGTGCGTTCCAATCGCAGCGGCAGTTGTTCCAGCGCGGCGCGCCGATCGGCCGCTGACATGGAACGCAAACGTCCGCCCCGCAATCCACACCAGCACTTCGTCTTTTCGCCGAACAGAATGGAACGGAACGACGCGGCCGTCGATGTGCAGGCACGCACTGCCGTCGCGCGATGTCGCCGACAGTTCCGCCGTCGCAGTGCGGCCGCGGAGCGTCACATCGAATCGATCGGCCGCTTGCAACGGCGGGCCCGCGGCAAGACCGGCGCCGCGGACACGGTCGATTGCCACGGTTTCGGACTCGTGATCGCCGATGCGTTGCAGACGAATGGTGGGCATCAGCCCGATCTCCATGCGCCCGCGCGCTGCCAGGGGCCGCCGTCGGTGGCGTGCGTCGCAGACGGCTGATTCGCGGCATCGGGTTGTCCATTCAGTAATGCCACACATGCGGCCACGAGCGCGTCGTCGTGCGGCCTCTCGGACATCTGCGTCGTCAAATCGTGCTGCTCCAGAAAGGCGGTGTTAATGTCCCCGGCGCGAAACGCGGGATGACTAATCACGCACTGGAGGAATTCGACATTTGTGGTGACGCCCAGCACGGCGAAACGCTTCAATGCCCAGATTGTCTTATCGATGGCATCGGTGCGGGTCTCGTCGCAGATAACCAGTTTCGCTAGCATGGGGTCGTAATAGACGGACACTTCCGAGCCGCGGGCGACGCCGGCGTCAACTCGTATGCCCGGCCCGGACGGCGGCGCCCACGCCTCGATCGTTCCGGTGGACGGCAGAAAACCCCGGGATGCGTCTTCCGCATAAATGCGGCATTCGATGGCGTGTCCACGTTGACGCACCGAGTCCTGCGTGAAGGGCAGCGGCCGGCCGTCGGCGACGATTAACTGAGCGCGAACCAGATCAAGACCGGTGGTCAATTCCGTGACCGGATGTTCCACCTGCAGCCGGGTGTTCATTTCCAGAAAATAGAATTCGCCGCCGTCGGACAGAAGAAACTCCACCGTGCCCGCATTGGAATAACCGGCCGCCCGTGCGGCTTTAACGGCCGCCTCGCCCATACGCCCCCGTAATGCATCCGACAGCGCCGGCGACGGAGTTTCTTCAATAATCTTCTGGTGCCGCCGCTGAATCGAACACTCGCGCTCGAACAGATGCACGACATTTCCGTGATGATCGCCGAAAACCTGAAACTCGATGTGCCGCGGACGCTCGATATACTTCTCCAAAAAGACGCGGCCGTCGCCGAATGCGGCTTTTGCTTCACGACCGGCCGATGCCCATGCTTCGGCAAGCGATGAAACGTCCCGCACGACCCGCATGCCCTTGCCCCCGCCGCCGGCCGCGGCCTTGACCAGTACGGGATAGCCGATTCTCCCCGCTTCGCCGGCGATGGTCTTCGCGCTCGCGTTGGAAACACCGGACCAGCCGGGCACGGTGGGCACGCCGGCGCCGTGCATAATCTCCTTGGCACGGACTTTGTCGCCCATGCAGCGGATCACGTCCGCCGGCGGACCGATGAAGACGATGCCGGCATCGGCGCATGCCTGGGCGAATTGCGCATTCTCCGATAGAAAGCCATATCCGGGATGAATTGCCTCCGCGCCGCATCGTTTGGCGATGGCGGTGATCTTGCCGATATCCAGATAAGTCTCCGCGGCCGTCTTACCGTCGAGCGGATAGGCTTCATCGGCGTTACGCACGTGAAACGCGCCGCGGTCGGGGTCGGAATAGACGGCCACCACGGCGATGCCCATTTGCTGCAACGTCCCGGCGACGCGGACGGCGATTTCTCCGCGGTTGGCGATCAGGACTTTGCGAAACACGGCGTTAGTCTCCGGCGGCCCAATTCGGCGATCGCTTTTCGAGAAACGCCTTCAGTCCTTCTTGCCCCTCGGCCGAAACGCGGCGCTCGGCGATGGTCCGCGTGGTCAGTTCGCGCGCGCTCTTCCAGTCTGCGTCGGGCACGTCGCGGAGAATGCGTTTGCAGACGGCCATTGCCTCCGGACCGTTCTTCTTGATCTCGCCGCAGACGAGGGCGATCCATTGATCCAGTTGCTCCACTGTGTCAACGACTTCAGAAATCAACCCGATGCGCTTGGCCTCCGCCGCGTCAAACCGTTCGGCCGTCAGTGCGTAGCGCCGCGCGTGCCCCACGCCGATCCTCTCCAGCACGAACGGCGAAATGACCGCCGGCACGATTCCCAGCCGCACCTCCGACAGACAGAACACGGCCGACGACAGCGCAACAGCCATGTCGCACGCGGCCACCAGTCCCACGCCGCCGCCGAGCGCGGCCCCGTGGACGCGGGCGATGACCGGCTTGGGGCACGATCGAATGGCTTCCAGCATGTCGGCCAGCGTCTGCGCATCGGCGACGTTCTCGTCGAACGAATAGTCGACCATGCGCTTCATCCAATGCACGTCGGCCCCCGCGGAGAACGACTTGCCCTCGGATGCCAACACGATCGCTCGGACGTCTTGTTCGCCGCCCAGCCTGCAGAACGCAGCGGTGATTTCCGCAATTAACGCTTCGTCAAATGCATTGTGCAAGTCTGGGCGACGTATCGTGAAACGGGCGACGTAGTCGTACACTTCCGTTTGAACGGGCACGCGATCACCTCCCACGAAGCCGGCGAGCGATGGCGGCTCGTTCACTCGCCCGTCTCGTGGCGATCCCCACTTCGCAGCAAGGCGCTCCACTTGGCGGCGATCGGATCGTCGGCCGCGTTCAGGTCGCGAACGATTTGACGGTACTGCTCCTCGGGCGGGAGGCCCGGATAGTCCTGGGGCAGGGATTCCTGTATTTCTCGCTTCATTTCCACGCAATCGAAACTTTTCTTCCGGGGCATTTCACACGACCTCCCATAGTGAGCCAAATTCCATCCAGAACCGACCACTAGGCTCAATTCGCAGGGCATGCTGCCGGAACCCCCGCTGCTACTCGCCGCACGCCTGGTTGAAAAGCGAACACGCGACGACTAATGGCGCAGAATTCGCGTCAAGAAGTGTAACCGTTTTGGCCACGCTCACCTCTGCGATTTCCCGCCACCCAGCTTTATTGCAGCGCGCACGATTTCGGCAATCTCGGACCACTCCTCTCTGATTTCTACAGGTACATTGTTAGTCGCAACTGCATTGAGAAAGCTAGAAACGAGATATCCCTGCAGAACGGCCATTATGTCTCGTTCACATTTGTCCGCATCGTCTCTGGATAGATTCGCCCAATCGACTCTCTCGCGAGTCTTGCCAATGACGCTCCACCCGAATTCTCCAGATAGCCAACGAATGAGGATTGAAAGTATATCTTTGCCAGCCCAGTCAATTCGCCAGTCAGGCGTGTTAAAATCAACTTTGCACCAATGCGAACATAATCCGCCAAACTTCTTAAGCAGCTCGGTTAAACCGGGCGCATCGGTAGGTGCAAGCGCGCCTCTAAAACTATTTGCCTTTTCTTGTATCACCCTTCGAAGCGCCGTTTCCACTTTGCCGAATTCTGGTACGATAAACTTCATTTGCACTCGATCCCACTGGGGCCGAGCCTCCTTTCTGGACAAACCGGGTACGAAATCGCCTCGCTCCGGCAGTCTGTCAACAAATATAGCGATTGTCGCTTGAGCTGCCTGGTCAATGGCGAGCTGCGGGATAAGCTGGGCGAGCCTGTGCTTAATTGCGTCAGGTGGTTGATCAAACGCTTCGGAGAGAACAGGAACGCAGACTTCAGGTTCGATGAGGTAGTTTTCGATCTCATTTCGGCGCCACGAACGCCATTCTTGCAATCGAACTGATCGCTTCAGTCGTTTGTCCCTTTTGGCTTCGCATTCCCTTTTCGCCTCCTCACAAGAACGATGATCGCGATCTTCGATTACCACTATTGGAATCGAACGGCCTATGGCATCGCTCATCCCGAACAAATCGGACTTTCTTCCGCACGGCCAGACGTCTGCAAAAATATCGCGGCTACTCAGCCACTTTTCAAGCAAATCAAGTTCAAATCCGGCGCAATCACCCTCGCACAGAACCGCGACCTGACCGAATCTCGGATAACGGCCTCGGTAGCGATTGGCAACCCCTGGATTCATTCAGCATCTCCCCAATTACCGAGGTCAATCAGGCAGTTATCGGCGGCAGCACGCTTCCGAAGTTCATCGGCATGGGTCGTCAAAATGTATTGGTTTGCGTTACCGATACGTGGCAGCGCCAAATAGAGCTTGCGAATCCATGCGGGATGGAGATGGATTTCCGGTTCATCCACCAAAATGATGCTGTTCTCCAGGGGACTAGGATGGGTGAGGCGAGTGATGTATTCAAGAATGACCTGCTCACCGGATGCCGCGTTTTCCAGAGGGTATTCCGAGTCCCCATCTTTCAGCACGGGCGCTCCAACTGGATCCTCCTGGCCGCGGTACATATAGCCGAGATACTCTTTTGGTTTGCAAATGTCGCGAAAGATCTCCTGAACTCGCTTTTCCCAGTTCTGATCATCTGGCAAGGGTGGAACACGCTTTTGAGCGTAGTCGCTTAAGAAGTGCAGAATGTCGGTTACCGTGCGCTCGTGAAACGGCCGGGCGTCAAATTCGCGCCCCTCGTCTGTGTCGCCATCGGGGACAAGTCCGTTTAGAGTTGGAACGGTTTCGATGCCGCTGGGTAGCACCCGTTCTCGCAAATTCCTGTCTTGGGGAAAAAGCTTCAATCCACCGATGCGTCGCAAGAATTCCGGACCGATCTGTCCTTCCCGCCGATTCCACGCACGAATGGCAAGGCTTCTTGCCATGAGCCAACTGCGAATATACTTGTGCGGCGGATCAATACTTGCCGTCCACCAACCAAGTTTCGTTCCGTCATCAGAATATCCCGGGGGAAACGTCCAAGTGACTTTGAGACAGCCGTCCGGAAGGGGCGGCGGCGGCTGCATTTCAAGTTGCTGGAGCAGTCGAGGAATAGCATCCAGCTCATCCTCATCAAGCTTCAAGTGGAGAACCACCTGCGCTTTGGGCGCCTCCCGGGTCCATTTGCGAGCATCCCCGGACGAGAAGTGGATATCGTCGGGTTTCGGAACGGGTACGTCAGCGGTACGGTAGCCCATGACTCCACGAAGCGCGTTCACAATAGCGAAGAGAATGCTCGTCTTGCCCGATCCGTTGGGGCCGGCGACGACGGTTATTGGTCGTGGGCGCCCAATGGCGTCCAGAAGGGAAAGGTCCAGTTGATCGATGGCGCGAAATTTCTTGATTTGGAGATTAATGAGCTTCATATGCCGACCCTACCCATTCGCCGATTCTAACCGAACCGCAGCCTAGTGTCACATCCGGAACACGCTTTGCCGCCGCTCCGCGAACGGGGCGTTCAGCGAAGCTGCGATGCCCAGGCCAAGCACCATCCGCGTGTCGGCCGGGTCGATGATGCCGTCGTCCCAGACGCGGGCGGTGCTGTGGTACGCGCTGCTTTCGCGGGCGTACTTTTCGAGCGTGGGGCGCTTGAAAGCTTCTTCCTGATCGGGCGTCATGGCCGTGCCGCCCTCCCGGGCGAGTTGGTCCTTTTTGACGGTCAGCAGCACGTTGGCGGCCTGCTCGCCGCCCATGACCGAAATGCGGGCGTTGGGCCACATCCACAATTGTCGCGGTCCGTACGCCCGGCCGCACATGCCGTAGTTCCCCGCGCCGTACGATCCGCCGATGACGACCGTGAATTTGGGCACGCAGGCGTTGGCGACCGCGGCGACCATTTTGGCGCCGTCCTTGGCGATGCCGCCCGCCTCGAACTGTCGGCCGACGATGAACCCGGTGATGTTCTGCAGGAACACCAACGGCACGCCGCGCTGGCTGCACATCTCCACGAAATGGGCGGCCTTCAGTGCGCTCTCGGAAAACAGGACGCCGTTGTTGGCGACGATGCCGACGGGATAGCCCCAGATGTGCGCGTAGCCCGTCACCAGCGTCGTACCGTACAATGCCTTGAACTCGTGAAACCGGCTGCCGTCGACGACGCGGGCGATGACCTCGCGCACGTCGAACCCCTTCCGCGTGTCCTTCGGAATGACGCCGTACAATTCGCGGGCGTCGTACAGCGGATCCTCGGGTTCAACCGTGCGCAGAAGATGTTTCGGTCGCTGATTCAGATGCTCGACGATGTGCCGGGTGATGGCCAGCGCGTCCTCGTCGTTGGCCGCGTAATGATCGGTCACCCCCGACGTGCGGCAGTGCACGTCGGCGCCGCCCAAATCCTCGGCCGTCACTTCCTCGCCGGTGGCGGCTTTCACCAGCGGCGGACCGCCCAGGAAAATGGTGCCCTGGTGCCGGACGATGACCGATTCGTCACTCATTGCGGGCACGTACGCGCCGCCGGCCGTGCAGGAACCCATCACCACGGCGATCTGCGGAATCCCCAGCGCGGACATGCGGGCCTGGTTGTAGAAGATGCGACCGAAATGCTCCTTGTCGGGGAAGACCTCGTCTTGCAGCGGCAGGAACGCGCCGCCGGAATCGACCAGGTAGATGCACGGCAGATGGTTTTCCTGGGCGATTTCCTGGGCGCGAAGGTGTTTCTTGACCGTGATCGGGTAGTAGGTGCCGCCCTTGACCGTGGCGTCGTTGGCCACGATCACGCATTCGCGTGCCTGAATGCGTCCGATGCCGGTGACGACGCCCGCGCAGGGGGCGTCGTTGTCGTAGACATCCCACGCCGCCAGGGTGCTGAATTCGAGGAACGGGCTATCGGCGTCGACGAGGCGTTCGATGCGGTCGCGGACGAAGAGCTTCCCGCGTTTTTGATGCCGTTCGATGGCGGCGCGCCCGCCGCCCTGCCTGGCGATGTCGAAGCGCGCGCGCAAGTCGGCCAGCAGCGAAACCATGGCGGCGCTGTTCTCCCGAAACAGCGCATCGCCGGAATTCAATTTGGTTGACAATACATCCATGTGCCGGCCGCGACCCGCGGCGCCGCGATCGCGCGCGGAACTCCATCGGGAGCGCTCTCCCGAATCGTCCCGAACCCGCAGCGCGCGTCGCCGACGACAATCTAGGACAAGCCGCCGCCCCCCGCAACGGCAGTTGACCACGTAACGCAATCGTTGCCGGTTTGGTTGGCGGCCGATAGCATCCACCGATGCCCGTGGTCACGAAGTGCAATCTGTGCAGCGAACCGGACGAGTACGGTGCGCACAGCGAATCGGCCGTGGTGCGGTCCAATATCCGCGAGTTCCGCGACGAGACGTTCACCGTCTGGCGTTGCGGTCGGTGCCGCAGCCTGCACGCCCGGGATATCCCCGACCTGGCGCCCTATTACGCAACCTACCCGTTTCACCGGCAGAAGCTCGACTGGTCGACCCGTCGCGTCTATGCCAATCTGACCCGGCGTCTGATCCGCGCGGGGTTGAACCGATCGAGCGTCATTCTGGATCACGGGTGCGGCAGCGGGTTGCTCGTGGGGTTTCTGCGTTCGCGAGGATTCACCAACGCCGTCGGTTATGATTCCTATTCATCGCGGTTCAACGATGCGGCCGTGCTCGAACGCCGGTACGACTGCATCGTATCGCAGGACGTGGTGGAACACGTTGACGACCCGCGCGACCTGCTGCGTCATTACGACGGCTGGGCGCGGTCCGGGGCGATTATTGCGATCGGCACGCCCAACGCCGAGGCCATCCATCTAGACGATCCGGAGCGTCACGTTCATTCGCTTCATCAGCCCTACCACACGCACATGTTTTCCAAGCGCGCCCTAATCGCGGCCGGAGAAGCGCTGGGCTGGACGCTGGAACGGTTCTACCCCATGTCCTACGTCAACACCCGCATCCCGTACATCAACATCCCGTTCGGGCTGTATTACGCCCGGTGTTTCGACGACACGCTGAACCTGGCGTTTGAGCCCATTCGGCCGCATCCCCGCTTGCTGACACCGCGAGCCGTCGGGCTGGCGTTTTTCGGATACTACGTTTGCCCGGACGCGGACGTGATGGCCGTATTCCGCAAGCCTTGAGGCCGACAAGAACAGACAATTGAGGGCGCGAACATCGCTTCATCTTGTGATGCCGCATCCGATTTGTTAGATTTGAAGGGTCGGTTGGAACCCGACGACATCAGCTACGCCCCCGGATTGGATCACCGAATTCAAAAAACGACGACGCGGAACGGCGACACGCATCGTTTGCATTCGCCCGACGCGTTCCAGCAAGGACGATAGAAACCCATGACATCGACACGAACCCACTTCCTGTCGCGGCTGATGCTCGCCGCCGCGCCCGTCGCGCTGCTGACGGCGAGCGCGTCGGGCGAACCGAAAAAAATCACCACCGTGGAGGGCATTACCGAATACAACCTGGATAACGGCCTGCGCGTGCTGTTGTTCCCCGACAACTCCAAACCGACGTTCACGATCAACGTGACCTACCTGGTCGGGTCCAGACATGAAGGTCGGGGCGAGACGGGCATGGCCCATCTGCTCGAGCACATGGTGTTCAAGGGGACGCCGGACCACGCGAACATCTGGAAAGCGCTCGAGGACCACGGGGCGCGATTCAACGGCTCGACCTGGTACGACCGGACGAATTATTTCGAGACGCTGCCCACGGAAGTGGAGGGCAACATCGAATGGGCGATCCGCATGGAGGCGGACCGCATGGTCAACAGCACGATCAGCCCCGATGACCTGGCCAGCGAGTTCAGCGTGGTGCGCAACGAATTCGAGATGGGCGAGAACCGCCCCACCGGCGTGCTGGAGGAACGCATCCTGTCCACCGCCTACCTGTGGCACAACTACGGCAAGTCCACCATCGGCTCGCGCAGCGACATCGAGCGCGTGCCGGTCCCCACCCTGAAGGAGTTCTACAGAAAGTACTACCAACCCGACAACGCCGTGGTGGTGTTGGCAGGCGATTTTAAGGAAGCCGAGGCGCTTTCCCTGGTTGACAAGTATTTCGGGGCCATTCCCAAGCCGGAGCGCAAGCTGGAGGACACCTACACGCTGGAACCGACGCAGGACGGCGCCCGTCATGTGGAGTTGAAGCGTAACGGCGACGTGGCCGCCTGCGGGGTCGCCTACCATATCTGCGCCGGCACGCATCCCGATTTCGCAGCCTTGGAAGTTCTGCAGGAGGTTCTAACCGACGAACCGGCCGGTCGGCTGTACAAGGCGCTGGTCGAGCCGGGGCTGGCGTCGAGCGTGGTCGGGTACGCGTTCGGCCTAAAAGAGCCGGGCGTCCAGTTGGAATTCGCCGAGGTCCGCGTCGAGGACCCCGTGCAACCGGTGCTGGACAAGATGATCGAGGTGGTCGAGGGGCTGGAAAAGAGCCCGGTGACCGATGAGGAAGTCGATCGCGCGAAACGCAAGCTGTTGAAGGACATCGACATGGCGTTGAAGAGCAGCGGGCGCGTGGGCGTGGCGTTGAGCGAGTGGATCGGCACGGGCGACTGGCGGCTGTTTTTTCTGCACCGCGACCGCCTGGAAAAAATCACCGCGGACCAAGTCCGACAGGTCGCGGCGCACTATTTCAAGGAGTCCAACCGCACGTCGGGCGTGTTCCATCCGATTAAGGAGTTCGTCCGCAGCGAGATTCCGGAAACGCCCGACGCCGTCGCCCTGATCAAGGACTACAAGGGCAAGGCCGCCCTGTCGGAAGGCGAGGAATTCGACGCCACCCCGCAAAACATCGAGAAGCGGGTCACCCGATCCACGCTGGGCAACGGAATGAAACTCGCGATGCTGCCCAAGGAGACCCGCGGCGATGCGGTTCAGGCCGTCATGCGGATCAATTTCGGAACCGAGCAGGACATACGCGGGCGGCAGACGGCCGTGGACCTGCTTCCGGAAATGTTGCAACGTGGCACGAAGAACCGCACCTATCAGCAGATCCGTGATCGGCTCGACGAGTTGAAGGCCAATGTGCGTTTCGGCCGGGCCGACCGAGTGGGGACGGCGCTCAGCGTCGATATCCGCACGGAGCGGGGCAAGCTGGCGGAAGTGGTCGGGCTGGTTTCGGAGATGCTGACCGAATCCACCTTCCCCACCGACGAATTCGAGATCGTCAAGAAGGAAAACCTGACGCGCATGGAAGAGCAGATTTCCGATCCGCAGGCGTTGGCGTTCGTGCACATGACCCGGGCGTTAAGCCCCTGGCCGAGCGATGACGTGCGTTATGTTCCCACCATCGAGGAGGGCATCGAGCGGCTGCGCAACGTCAACGTGGACGATCTGAAGTCCATTCAGAAAGACCTGATGGGGGCGAGCCACACGGAAATGACCGTGGTCGGCGATTTTGACGCCGGCGAAATCAAGCAGGCGGTCGAAAAGGGCCTGGGTTCGTGGAAGTCGCCGAAGGCCTACAAGCGGGTCGAGGTGCCGTTCCGCGGCGACGTCACCGGCGGGGAGACGGTCATCAGCACGCCGGACAAGCCCATGGCCATCGTGGGCTCGGCATTGAACGCCGAATTGCGCGACGACGATCCCGATTACCCGGCGATGCACCTGGCCAATTACATTCTCGGCGCCAGCGCCAAGTCGCGGTTGCTGGTCCGCCTGCGTCAGAAGGAAGGACTATCCTACGGCGCCGGGTCGTTCGTGCAGGCCAGTTCCGAAGACCGCAACGCCATGTTCGCGGGCTATGGAATTTGCGCGTCGACCAACGCGGACAAGGCGTTTGCCTCGCTGAACGACGAGATCGAAACGCTGGTCCGCGACGGAATCAGCGCCGAGGAACTGACCGACGCCAAGGAGAGCTTCGCCAAGCAGATCAAGACGCAACTGGCCGACGACGGGCGCGTGGCCGGCATGTTGAACAGCGGCCTGCACGTCAACCGGACGATGGACTACTACAAGAACCTGTACGAGGCCGTCGACAAGCTGACCGTGGCGCAGGTCAACGAGACCGTCAAGAAGCACATCAACCCGGCGCGCCTGGTGCGGGTCAAGGCCGGCGACATCAAGAAGCCGGAAGGAACGGATTAGCCGGACCGGCGTATCGCCGAATCGATGATGGCCGAATTCCGGCGGCGGGGTCGTTTAACCGATCCCGCCGTCGGCTTTTTCCAGGCAGTCCAATTCGCCGCGCGAACCGTCCGTATCTCGACGCCGAAGCAACACGTGCCAATTCACGGCATCATCGCATGGTCGAGCCGGCGGCGCAGCGCGGCGTACCAATCGCGCAGCGCCGCGTCGTCCCCAACGTAATTCCGGCTCGTCGCCAGGATATCGGCGACTTGTTCCCGCGTGATTTTCGGCCGGTCGTCCGGCGTCGGGTCGGGGTGGACCAGGACCCGTTCCAGCGTGGCCAGCGCCATCATCAGCGGTTGAAGGCAGAACAACCGAATGCCAGCCGGCGACGCGGGCAACGACAGGCAATATTCCAACGCGACGTCCAGATGGGCGGCCGCCCGGCGGACGATCAGCCGACGGACGGGCAGCGGCAATGACGGCTGCAACAACGTCTCCGCGCCGCAACCGCACGCATCGGCCACCCGCCGGGGAATGAAACAGCGCCCGTCCATCAGATCGGCCGGGTGGTCCTTGATGATGTTGGTGATTTGCAAGCCGCGGCCGAAGCGCTTGCCCATGTGCACTCGCCGCCGGTCGATCGGCCACGCATCGTCGCCCCAGTAATGGTTGAACAGGCGCGTCAGCATGATTCCCACGATGCCGGCCGCGTAGTGGCAATAGCGTTCCAGTTGGTGCACGGTGTGGAACAGGATGCGCGGCGCGTCGCCACGCGGCGGCAACGGCGTCCGCCGCAACCCCTCGACCATGGCCACCGCGCACCCCCGGATGATCTCGATCACCCGCGGCGGAAACGTCGCCAGCAGCCGCATCACCTCGTCCTGACGGTTCATCAACCGCCCACACGCGTCGTCGTTCGATGCGGCCGCGTACATCGCGGCACACGCCCGCGCTCCGTCGACATCCACCGGCGGACCGAGGATTTCGAGCAACCGGCCGAACATAATCTGGCGTTCGCATTCGGACGTGCCCGGCCTGTCTTCCAACGTGTCGATGATGCGGCAGACGAGGTACGCGCACCCCACCCACGCATCGACCGGCCGCGGGAGTTCGGGAATGGACAGCGCGAACGTGCGTGACACGCCCGCCAGCATGTCGCGGCAGAATTCGTGCGATTCGGCCGATGGGCCGTCACCGGTCATGGACGTGTTCGACCCCCGCGTCATGGCGTGTGACATTGGCGAATTCTGGATCGGCACGCCCGACCGGTCAAGAAATCGGTTCCGCGCGGGGCGATTCGACGATCGGGGTACACGCGACCCCGCCGGATGTAATTCAATCCAGCGTTCGTAGAACGGCCCGCACCGGCGAGGCGTCGAATCCGACCAGTTTTAGCGGCAGCGCGATCAGTTCGTAGCATCCGTCCGCGACGCCGGTCAGGACCAGCCCTTCCAGAATGGCCATGTCGTGCCGCAGGAACGCGTGGTGGGCGGGCAGGTCTTTCGAATCGAACAGATCGACGCTGGGCGTGTCGATCCCCACCAGCCGCACGCCGCGGGCATGAAGCGCGTCGACGAGTTCCACCGAAAGCGCCGCGAAATCGGTGTTGAACGCGGTCGGATCGGGGTAGGTGCCCGTGGCAATCAGGACGCGGGGGGCGTCGAGATGATCGGGGATGAGGTCCGGTCCAATTCGAGCGTCCCGCGCCACCCGCGCACGAATCACCCGGCATCGTCCAACGTAAAAACCAAGATCGCGCGCGGCGATATCGGGGGCCGGGTGCCCGTAATGATTTGGCCCGTCGGCATGGGCCCCGAGATGCACGGTCGAGCGCAGCGTCGACAACGTCAGATTGTCCCCGCGGGCCATATCGCACAGGATTTCGCGCGTCGGCGGCGTGTCCCCGGGCCAGACCTGCAGTTCCGGCGTGATGGGCGGCGAAATGTCGATGATGCGGGTCATTGAGGGAATCGCACGAGTCGCGTGGTACGTTACAGCCGATGCCGGATCGCCCACAGGTCGGGGAACACCGGCTTGAACAACGATTGCCGCAGGAACTCGACGCCCGGCGAGCCGCCCGTGCCCGTCTTCCGGCCGATGGTGCGTTCCACCATCTTGACGTGCCGGTAGCGCCATTCCTGCAAGCCCTCGTCGAAATCGGTCATCAGTTCAAACAGAACGACCAGGCCGCGGTTCGTTTGGTACAGCCCGACCAATTCGTCCTGCAAGGCGCCGTTGGGTTCGACCGCCTGATCCGCGGGTTTGTCGCGCAACGCGGGCGGGATGGCGACGCCGTTGGCCGCCAGGAAATCGTAAAAATGATCGACCACCGACGGTTCGCGGAGGCGCCGTTCGAGTCGTGCGTAGGCCGGCGATGACGCGTCGTAATAACGCAGCATGTCGCGCCGTTTGAAACCGAGAAGGAACTCCAATTCCCGGAATTGGGCCGATTGAAACCCCGATGCCTCTTCCAGCCGGTCGCGGAAGCTGGTGAACGACATCGGCGTCATGGTTTCCAGGATGTCGAGCTGGCTGACCAGCGTTTTCAATACCGTTCGGCAGCGCTGGAATGTATGGATCGACCCGTACAGGTCGTTGCTCGAAAGCTGCACGCCGACCCGGTCGAACTCGTGCAGCAGCAGTTTGAACCACAGTTCGTAGACCTGATGAATGATGATGAACAGCGTTTCGTCGTGTTCCGGAGGGTCGGAACGGAGCTGCTGGGCGTTCAGCAGGTCGTCGAGATTCAGGTAGTCATCGTAGGTCAGGGACATAGGCCGCTCGCGGGCGATTGCCGCCGTTCAAACCAAGTACGTCACGAACATTGCGACGATGATCGCGCAGAACGCGGCAATCGTCCAGAAAGCCAGGCGAACGCGACGGTCTTGACGGCGCACCCGATCCACGGCCTCCGCGTAGGGAACCCGCGAGAAGCTGACCAGCGAATACAGCGGCACGTAACCGGGCAGCAGCCGGTCCAACCACCGCTCGATTTTCTTTTTCCGCAGGAACGCGGGCGACCCGGTGCGGTCGCGCATCTCGATGAAATTCTCGACCGCGAGGTCGGCGATGGTGTCCGAATTCACCTTGCGAGCCCGAAAATACGCGTCAAATGCGGCCGAAAGGTCGTCGGGGCGGCCGCGGATCGCGTCGAGCAGTGCCACGCAGTCCTCGAAACCGGCGTTGATGCCCTGTCCATAAAACGGCACGATCGCGTGTGCCGCATCGCCGATCAACACCGCACGATCGTTTACGTGCCACGGCGCACAGCGAATCGTCACCAGCGTGCCGATCGGATTCCGCCGGTAATCGTCGACCAGGGTGGGCATCAGCGGCACCGTGTCGGGAAAATGATCGCCGAAAAACCGTTCGATTTCCGCCGGCGTCCGCAGGTTGTCGAATCCGAACGGCCCGCGGAACGGCCAGAACAGCGTGCAGGTGAACGAACCGTCGCGATTGGGCAGGGCGATCATCATGAACGACCGCCGCGGCCAGATGTGCAGGGCGTTGGGGTTCATGCGGTGCCGGCCCGTGTCATCGGGCGGTATGGTCAGTTCCTTGTAGCCATGATCGAGATAGTCCTGCGAATAGCTGAATCGTTCCAGGCGCTGCATGCGCGCCCGCACGGTCGAAAATGCGCCGTCGGCGCCGATGATGATCCCCGGTTCGCTGTCCCTTGTTTCGCCGGTTCGGTCATTGTGCAGATGGGCGACGCCGCGATCCAGGTCGGCATCCACGCAGCGCTGCTCGAAAAACAGACGCACGTTGGGAGACGCCTCGGCCGCGTTCAGCATGGTGATGTTCAGCCGGGCCCGGGACACGGAATTGATGGCATCGGCCGGGTTCTTGCTGTAAGGCTGAAACGCGAGCGAACCGTCCGGGGCGTGCAACATCCGGCCGGGCATGCGTACCGCGCCGTCCAGAACCTCGTCGGTCAATCCGGCCAAGCTCAACGCGTGAATGCCGCGGGCGGACAGCGCCAGGTTGATTGATTTTTGCGGCCCGGCGTCGGTCTTGCGCAGGTCCGGGCGCTTTTCGTGGACGTCGACCTTGAAACCCGCGCGGCCCAGGTAGACGGCCATCAGCGTTCCGGCCAGCCCGGCGCCGACTATGATGAATCTGGAGTCGTTCGCGGTGGTCATGATTTCGCGATTAGTTAACAGGGACGGCGGTTCCTGGGAAGGGATTCCCGCAGCGGGAAGTGCGGAAAAGGATTCTCGCACGAGCATTCATTCACGCACGAGCGGCATGGTCGTTCATTGGATCGTCCGGGCCAGCGCCTGAACGAAGCGCCACACGTCGTGAAACGTGTTGTACAACGGAACCGGCGCGGCGCGGAGGACGTTGGGTTCGCGGAAATCGCAGACCACGCCGGCCGCGTGCAGTGCGCTCAGCCGTTCACGCGGGTGATCGTTCACCAGCATCGAAATCTGACATCCGCGGGCATCGGGTTCGCGCGGGGTGATGATCCGAACCACCCCGTCCGCCCGCCGATCCAGCAGATCGCACATGTATCCCGTCAATCGGCGCGATTTGTCGCGCAGCGCGACCATGCCGGCCTCGTCGAACAGCGCCAGCGATGCCGCGACGGGCGCCAACGAAAAAATCGGCGGATTGCTGATCTGCCAACCATCCGCGCCGGGGCGGGGGACGAATTCCGGTTGCAGGTGCATGCGGAACCGCGTTTTCGGATCGTTGCCCCACCACCCCGCGAACCGGTGCAGGTCGGCATTCGCCCCGTGGTCGCGATGCACGAAGCACCCCGCCACCGCGCCGGGTCCGCCGTTCAGATATTTGTACGAACACCACACCGCGAAATCGACGCCCCAATCGTGCAACGCCACCGGCACGTTGCCGGCCGCGTGGGCCAGGTCGTACCCGACCACGCAGCCTGCCGATTTGGCGGCCGCCGCGATGCGCGGCATATCGAATAACTGACCCGTGAAATAATTCACGCCGCCCAACATCACCAATGCGATTTCGTGCCCGCGGTCGCGCAGCAGTTGTTCCACGTCGTCCGTGCGGATCGCGAATTCCCCCGGCCGCGGTTTGACGACGATCATTCCGTCCGCGGGATCGAACCCGTGATATCGCAATTGTGATTTGACCGCGTAGGTGTCGGATGGGAAGGCCGCGTCTTCCATCACGATTTTGTGCCGGTCGCGCGTCGGGCGATAGAACGTGACCATCATCAGGTGCAGGTTGACGGTCAGGCTGTTCATGGCCGCCACTTCGTCGGGATGGGCCCCGACGAGGCGGGCGAGCGGTTCTCGCAATAACTCGTGATAGCTGTACCAGGGCGTCTCCTTCTTGAAATGACCGTCGACGCCCATGGCCGCCCAGTCGTTGAGTTCGCGCTGAATCGCGGCCGCCGTCGTCTTGGGCTGCAAGCCCAGCGAATGCCCGGCGAAGTAAGTCACCGGCGATCCGTCCGGGCGCTTCGGAATGTGGAACCGCTCGCGAAATCGCCGCAACGGGTCGGACGCATCGAGGGCGAGCGCATGCGATTCGTCGTGCGGCGTCTGTCCGGTGGCGTCCGGCGTGATCGGTGTCATGAACGGGCACGCCCGTATGTTGAAAGTGGAAGACCCAGAAACTCGATGGCCGTGCCGTGGAACAGTCGTTCCGTCTGTTCCGTCGTCAGATCGTCCATCGACTCGATCATCGCCCCCGGCCGGGCTTCGCCGAGCGGAAACGGGTAATCGCTGCCTAATGCGATGGTGTTGACGCCCAGCAGCTTGATCAGGTGACGCAGCGCGTCGGGATCATGGGTCAGTGAATCGACGTAGAATCGCCCCAGGTAGTTCCGCGGGTTGTGCGGATTATCGACGGCGCACAAATCGGGCCGCTCGTTGAACCCGTGCTCGATGCGCCCGATCGTGCCCGGAAACGATCCCCCTCCGTGGGCGAACGCGACCCGCAGCGTCGGCAACCGCTCCAGCACCCCGCCGAAAATCATCGAGCAAATCGCCCGGCAGGTCTCGGCCGGCATGCCCACCAGCCACGGCAGCCAGTATTTGGGCATCTCGTCCTTGCCCATCATGTCCCACGGATGAACGAAGACGGCCGCCCCCAGTTCGGCCGCCCGACGAAACACGGGGAACAATTCCGGCTGATCGAGGTTCCACGTGTTGACGTGCGTGCCGATCTCGACGCCGCGCAGCCCCAGCTCGCCTATGCACCGTTCCAGTTCCGCAACGGCAAGTTCGGGGTCCTGCATCGGCAACGTGCCCAGTCCCGCGAACCGTTCAGGATGGTCCCGCACCACGCCCGCGATGTGGTCGTTCAGCATCCGCGACAGGTCCAGCGCGTCGGCCGGTTTCGCCCAGTAACTGAACATCACCGGCACGGTCGACAACACCTGCACGTCCACGCCGTACCGGCCGCAATCGTCCAGCCGCGCGCCCGGATCCCAGCAATTCGCCCCGATTTCGCGAAAGCACTTCTCCCCGATCATCATCCGCGCGCAACAAGGCTTGTGGTGCTCCAGCCGCACGAATCCGCCGTACCCGTACCGCTCAACCAGGTCCGGCCACCGCTCGGGAAGAATGTGCGTGTGGATGTCGATCTTCACCAAAGGGTCCGAGAAGCGTGATTATTCTTCCAATGATGATGAAGCTAATCTTTCAAGTTGCTTGTCGATTTCTTCGGCGAAGCGTGTTGCATGCCCGACGTCTCGAACGATCTCAACTCCCGGACGCTTAATCTGCTCTACAGCTTTCTCTAGATCCTCCCGCATGGCCTCAAATTCACCCTGAGCTTGGTTGGTGAAGGGTGCATCCAGCGTATCTGCGAGCAAGTAGTACACCGTTGCCCGCTCGCCCTTCCCGGCAGTCAAAAATCTATTCAGCTTTGTTGCGATTGTGGGAAGCCTCTCAATCTCATTAACTGTATCACCGATGCGGTTTCCTACCTCAACTTTGTCAATAGCGATGACTCTGCCATTAATCACCTGTCGATATGCCGTCCAAAGGGGCTCGTTATTGATACGCACATGCTCGTGCCGCTTCATTCCGCGTCTAACAAAATCTCTATCTTCCGACAATTCTCGGAATCGCGCTGTGGGTCGATTGGCCTCTCCGTGAACTGGCGATTCCGGCGGAGCCACGAGTCGCAGATACAAGTCATCCAAAACGTCGCGAAACGATCGGGAATTGTCGATCGCAAGAAATAAGGGAGGGCTGAGCAGAATCGGCCCTTCGCATAAGCTTTGCAAGTACTCCAGAAACCGAGGCGTGCCTCTGTCAGGCTGAAAAAGTGGCGCAGGGGCTCCGGCTATTTCGTCGCGAAGGAACTTCTTCCATCGGTTGAATACGTCAGTATTCACTTCCCCTCGCTTGGCGGCATGGGGACTGAATCTAATGTCAGTATTGCCGAGGCCCTGAAGGATAACCCCGACGTTAATCGGTTCCATTCTCTCTTGAATAGGGACAAAGCGTACCAGTGAATATCGGTATTCATTCATTCCCATGGCCCTTACCCCTTTGCAAGACCTGGAAAAAGTCCGCGCGATTCTACAATCCGATCGTACAGATAGAGCCTTCTCGTTTTCAGAAACTCCGCAAGGCGGGTTCGCTCACCGTTGTTTGGCAAAACCGTGCTTCGAGGAATCCGATCAACCGCTGCTTCAATCAAGAACTCGGGAAGCTGCTTGATCCGACCGCACCATTTCTTGACGAGCGAAATGTCGGTGAGGAATTCCAGGTAATGGTTCTCGCGTCCCTTGTCGAATATTGCGGCGATGTCCTTCTCGACGGCGTCGAGTCTTGGGATACCCGCCTGAATTCCGACATCCGGTCGTGGACGGTAGAAACAAGAATTCCCGTGATCATACAATTGCAATTGTCCATGGCCGTCGATTGCCACATTTCGTCGCAACGGGCCGAACGCGCGGTCGTTGTTGGCGATAAACAGGTCGAAGACAATTGCACCATGTACTTCATCGGGATGTTCGCTAACGAATGCTTCCAAGGCCTTCGCCGCCGCAGGCGGCTGCCCCTGAATCGTGGCGTCTCGGTCGAGCATTTGAATCAACGCGATCGGTTCAGTTCCAATATCATGCGTAATGACGGTCGGCACACTAAGACCAAGCGAAATTCCAATCTGCGTTGCGACGACCTCGTTTGCAACTGTGTACGGGAACTCTGCATTGTTCCGCTTTCCAAGATACTCGACAGTGAAGTGGGTTTTTTCGCCCGACCCACCGCCAATCGGATCGCCGGGGTGCTCACGGATTTCGCGAATGTGCTTGGACATTTCCGGCTACGATGGTCGCTCCGCCGAGCGTCGTTTCAGTCCCAACCTGTCAGCCAGCGCCTGTGTTAACTGATCCAGCTCGGCGGTGTTCAGTTTCCGATCGGCACTAAAGACCTCCCGCCGCCATTTTCGAACCTCTTTGAGGACTCGGTCTGTCGTCGGTCTTCTCGGCCTCAAGCGTGTGTACTCCGGCGATCAAGGTTGCTCACCTCGGCTCGAGTTTCAATCGCCTTACTTCACCGGGCCCGGCTTCTCCACCCGCGTGCCGCATTTTCCGCACGTCCGGCGGGCGTCGTCTTTCCAGAACTGCTCCATGGTGGCCGCGAAGTGTTTCACGATGTCCTTGCAGTCGAATTCGATGTCCTCGACCAACTCGCCGCACTTCTCGCAATAGAACACGAGGTGTTCCATCTCACCGTCGGGACGCGTGCGCTCCACCACCATGCCCAACGTGCCCGGCGGGCGTTGCGGCGAGTGCGGGAGATTGGGCGGGATAAAAAACGTCTCGCCTTCGCGTATCTTGTGATCAACAATCTTTCCGCCTTCGCGAATGCGGACGGTCACGTCGCCCTTGATCTGGTAGAAAAACTCCTCGGAATTGGTGATGTGGAAATCGTTGCGGGCGTTGGGCCCGGCGATCACCATGACGAAAAAATCGTCGCCGCTGTACAAATACTTATTGGCGACCGGTGGCTTGAATTCGCCTTTGTTCTTCTGAACCCAGTCCAGCAGGTCGATGGGCGGGGGTGTTCGCGTCGCGGTTTTGGTGATCACGGCAACTCCTCCATTAACGGTTCGGCGCGCGTCGGGGAGATTTCGCTGATTCCTCCGCCGCGCCGCTTTCCCCGCGAATCGTATCAAACTTGATCGTCAAACGCCCAGCCGACGCTACGGCTCGTCGTGCCCCGAACCCGAACCGGAACCGTGGGCCTTGGCCGCGACGGCTTCGCGATCGGCGGCGCCCGGATGAGACGCGGGCAATCGATGATCGTCGTCATCGCGGGGCGGGGCGATGCGCTTCGGTGTTTCGGACGCGTGATCGACGTCGTCCTTCATGTCCCGAAGTCCCTTCTTGAATTCCGTGATGCTGCGACCCATCGACCGGGCCACGTCCGGCAATCGGCGCCCGAACAGCAGCAGGGCGACCAACCCGATGACGATCCATTCCGAGCCGCCGGGAAATCCGAAGATCGCCACCAACGGGGTATGCATGGTTCTCACTCCGCATCGGCCGAGACCGTGCCAACGGCAATGCGCGACCACAGGGCACGCACCACCACTGTCGGCCTATCCTATCGTATCCGTCCACACAAAACAGGTCAAAACGCCGCCGGGGCGCCCCGAACGGATGCACCGTCGCGCGGATGGCGTCGAGACTTCACCGGCGGATTCACGCCTTCGGCCGGAGCCGCGATTTCAGCCGGTTCAGGACCGCCGGCGGGACGAGATGGGACAATCGTTCGATGTGCGCCCCGCCCAGCTCCACGATCTGTTTGATCAGCGTGCTGGAGGTAAGCGCGTGCTGATCGGTGGCCATCAAAAACACCGTCTCCACGTCCCCGACGATCAGATTGGCGTTGGCGAATTGCAATTCGTCGCGAAGATCGACCGTGTCGCGGATGCCGCGGAGGATCACCTTGCCATTCACCTCCTTGACGAATTGCATGGTCAGTCCCGTGTACGATCGGACGATGACGTTGGGCAGGTCATGCAGCAACTCGCGGATCATGCCCACGCGCTCCTCGGGCGAGAACATCTGCGTCTTCGTGGGGTTCTCGCCCACGCCCACGATCACCCGCGGGAAGATCGCGGCCGCACGGCGAATCAGGTCCACATGCCCGATCGTCACCGGATCGAACGTCCCCGGGAATACGGCGATGGTGTGGTTGGCGTTGTGCATGACCAATACTTCACGGCCTGCGATCAATCTTAACGGCCAAACCAACGCCCGAAAACAAAGAAAGCGAATCACCCGAGCCACATGCCCCCGTCGCGCGGGCGGCCCATTGACGCTCGTGCGAGAATCCCTTCTCGCACGCACTCCCGCAGGAATCCCATCCTGCGGACCCGTCGCCCCGTCAAACACTCCGATCAAACGGAATACCGCTGTCCGTACCGCCCGCCCCCGGCACATCGCCTTGACAGTCGAAACGCCGCTTCCCATGCTGGAATCCATGGGTCAGAATACGACGACCACCCCCATCGATCTGTCCGTCGATCTGGCTGGCGTGCATCTGATAAACCCGGTCATGACCGCGTCGGGCACCAGCGGCTTCGGACCGGAATACGCCGCGTTTCTGGACATTTCCTCGCTTGGAGCGTTCGTCACCAAGGCCGTCACGCCCGAAGAACGCAGGGGCAACCCCCAACCCCGCACCGTCGAAACCGCGGCCGGCATGTTGAACGCCATCGGCCTGGCCAACGTCGGGCTGGAGCGCTTCTGTCGCGAAAAGGTCGGGTATCTGTCCGGACTGGGCATCCCCATCGTGGTAAACGTCGCCGGCCGGAACGCGGACGACTACGCCAACGTGTGCCGCCGGCTCGACGAAATCGAATGCCTGTCGATTCTGGAATTGAACGTGTCCTGCCCCAACGTGTCCGACGGTCTGGATTACGGCACCGACGCCGGACGCCTCGAGGCCCTCGTCGCCCATGTGCGCCCGTTCGTGCGCCGCGCGAAACTGATGGTCAAACTGTCACCCAACGTCACCGACATCACCGCCACCGCCCGGGCGGCCGTCAACGGCGGGGCCGAAATCCTGTCGTTGATCAATACGCTGCAGGGGATGGCCATCAACGTCGAGACCCGCAAGCCCATGCTCGCCAACCGCGTCGGCGGGCTGTCCGGACCGGCCATCAAACCCGTGGCCGTGTGCATGACCGACAAGGTCTACCGCGCCGTCGCCCGCGACGCCGGCGTGCCCATCGTGGCCATGGGCGGCATCCAGAACTGGCGCGACGCCGTGGAATTCATGCTCGCCGGCGCCACCGCGGTCGCCGTCGGCACCATGCTGTTCGTCGATCCGACGGTTCCCATCCAAATCCGCGAAGGACTCACCGACTACTGCCACCGCCACGGCCTGTCCGCGGTCCGCAATATCGTAGGGCAAGTCGATCGGTAGCAATGTCGGATTCCAGAATCCGTCGAATTCGACGCGCGGATTTGGCGTCAGGTGCTGTTGGTGCCGTTGAATCGGCAACGGCGCATGCGAACGGCGGGTTTGCCCGAGCATCGCACCCGAGATGCCACGAATGAACTATGAAGTGCGACCCGGCAAGTCCGAAGCTCGGATACACAGCAGCATTCTCGAAATGCAGCGATAAAATGCAGCTTCAACGCAGCCAACCGGCTTTTTATGATAAATTACCATAAAACGTTGACTCTGCGGTTTGGGCATTCGATAATGTTCTTGCGACCAAGACAGCCGCTTCGGCGACTGGTGGGGTTACGTCCCCCTTGGCCGCAACTTTATTTTGGCATTGGCCATTCGATCAGCTCCCTGAACCGGTCTTCGATCTTCGCGAAATCTCGAATCGATTGTTCCGTCCAGCGATGGCGTTGGAAAAGTGTGCCCACGCAGATGTCGGCCATTTGCAACAGATTGGAATCTCGCGATGGCAGGAAGAATGTCCCCTCGACGATTCGCCTGGCATCGATTCGCTCGCTGTATTGGCGGAGGTAGTTCTGGAAGTAGCGTACGTTGGCGTCGTCCTTCTTCTCGCGGGCGTCGACGATGACGATTCCGGAACGATCCCGTTGCCCGGCGAGGAATCTATTGTAGGCCTCGAGCAGCGATTCGAACGCCCGGCGCGATGGATTCACGAGGCGTTCTTTTCGCGTTTGGTCCACTTGACGCTTGTTGATCACTACTCCCAATGGCGTGACGGCATCAACGAGGCTGCCGATAGTGTCGAGCAATTCGCCGTGCAGTTGACGCCGTGCATCCGGCGGCTTTCCAACAAAAGCTCCTCGGCCGTTTCGAATGTCGTGGGAGCGAAGTTCCGCGTCCCATGGGAGTCCGTGGTCGCGTTTGAATTGCACCATTCGACGATCCACCGCAGGCCAATGCCACGCGTGGACAATGAGCCCCACCAACACATACCGATCGCTGGGACCGGATGGAACGAAAACACCGTCAGCCGGATAGCCGGGATCGCCGGATTCGTCCACGTACATCAAATGCATCGGGCTCGGTTCTCCGTGACTAGTGTCAATTGTTGGCACGTGCCTTGCGCAGGATCCGCGGCGCAACCACGGTGGCGGCAGTCAACAGCGCGCACGCGGCCATCAGGACGCCCCATTCATTCGCCGCCGGAACCTCGCCGATCGGGCCGCACTGCGAGATCGTCGGGGCCGTGCCGCCGCCGGTCCACGCGTTTTCGAACGCTGTCGCGTCCGCGCAGTCCACGTCCCCGTCCCCGTCGAAATCGCCGTGCCCGCAAGCCAGCCCGGCATCGACTCCGTCGCCCGAATAACACGCCTCGAGCGCCGACGAATCTCCGCCATCCACGTCCCCGTCGCTGTTAAAATCGCCCAGCGGCCGAACCAGATTCGACGCCGGCCCGTTCTGCTGCAAAACGATCACGTCCGCGATCTCGTCGGACTGCACCAGGTCCAGGTCCCGGTCGTTGTCGATGTCCACGATGATGGCGCACGACGGGTTGGACGGCGCTTCAAAAGCCTGATTGAACGAAAACGACCCGCTGCCGTCATTCGCGAACAGCCGCCACTCCCCGCCGCCGAAGCTGGACAACACCCAATCCATGTCTCCATCGCCGTCGAAGTCGCCCAAATCCGTCGCCACCACGTGATCGGCCGTCGGTTGCACCTGCGTCAGCGCCACCGCCCCGGCACCGCTGCCCAACAGGATCGACCCGTTGTTGCTCCCGTCGTTGGCGCAGGTCACATCCAGATTCCCATCGCCGTTCACGTCCCCGCACGCGATCATCCACACCGACCCGCCCGCGCCCTCCGTCTCGATGGCCGTAAACGTCCCGTTGCCGTTGCCGCGCATGACAATGACGTCCTGATCGAATCGCGCCCCCACCACCAAATCCATGATCCCGTCGTTGTCCATGTCACCCGCCGACAACGCATATTCCCCGCCACCGCCGCTGTCGAAATTAATCGCCGACCCGAACACGCCCGACCCGTTGTTCAACATCAGCGAGATGTTATTGGCCCCCGTGTTGCTGGTGGCCACATCCGGGTCCCCGTCGCCGTCGGCGTCCAGAACGGCTACCCCGTGCGGCGTGCTGCCGACGGAAACCGACTGCGTGCCCCCCATATAAGTTCCGTTGCCCACGCCCAGCGCGAACCATGCATCGCTCGAGTCGCTGGCCGCAATGGCCAGGTCCGCGTGCCCGTCGTTGTTGAAATCGCCCGGCTCGTTGGGGCTGGCCTCCACCCCGATGGGCAGCGGCGGCAACATCACGGTTCCGTAAAGCCCCGACCCGTCGGCCATGTTCAGAAACACCCGCAAATCGTGGCTGACCTCGTTCACCGTGGTCAAATCCATCCACCCGTCCTCGTTCAGGTCCGACGCCGCGGCCCCGTAAATCCGCGTCTGCCCGCTGGTCACGTTGCTGAACGTGTCCAGTTCCGTGAACGTCACCGGCGCCGGCCGGGACCGCGTGAAAAACTGGTACGAATACCCCGCGCTGCGCAGCGGCGTTCCATCGGCCGCTTTCAGATCGTGCGACAGAATCACCATCACCGCCTCGCCGGACGTGTACGGCCGGTTCGGCGTCAACGTCACCGATTGATTCGCGTTGGAAAACGAAAACGGCCCGCGGACCGCCCCGCTCCACCGCCCGTAGGCGCGGAACGAGTTCACATTCACCGAGCTGGTCATCACCGGCTGGTCGAAATCAATGGTGATCGACGACTTGACCGGCACGTTCAATTCGTGCCGCCCCGGCTCGATCGACACCACGGTCAACGCCCCGCCGAACGCGTCGCCCGTCAACACCAAGACCGCCGCCATCCCCGTCGCATACGCCGCCGAATTC
>JABFSN010000257.1 GCA_013140575.1 Phycisphaerales bacterium
GGGGAGAAGTTCGCGGGGGCGGCGCCGTTGATTTCGGCGCGGGGGACGCGGTACCGGGTGGACGTTTTGGGGTACGCGGATCACGTGGGGACGATGGCGCGGATCGAGACGATTATCGAGATGAGGGGGCCGGTGGCGCAGATTGTTTATCAGCGGGATTTAACGACGTTGGGGACGAATTTTCCGATCGGGTACGCGGAGGGGGATTCGGAACTGGTGGGTTACGATGATTGAGCGCATGACGGTGAGTCTGGATTGGGACGTTCGGACGCTGCGAATCGTCACCGGGACGACGGGGCGGAAGGCGTTAAAGATCGACCAGGTCTTGAGTGTGCCGATTCCGGCGGAGGTGAAGACGGACAACGCGGGGTCGATGGGGGCGTTCATCGGGTCGGCGTTGCAGAAGGCGAAGATACGGACCAAGAACGCGGCGTTGCAGGTGCCGCGGGAGCAAGTGAATTTTTGCACGTTGCGGCTGCCGGCGTCGACGCAGAGCGACATGGCCAGCATGGTGGCGTTTCAGATTCCGAAGGAACTGCCGTATCCGGTGGATCAGGCGGTGGTGGATTTCGCGGACCGTCCGACGGCGGAGAAGGCGGAAACCAGCGAGGTGCTGGTGGCGGCGGTGTTGAAGAGCCGGTTGCAGTTTTTTCTGGATGTGTGCGGGCACGCGGGGTTGAAGCCGCAGCACATCGGGTTGCGGCCGAACGCGAACGAGATCGCGGTGAACGCGTTGTTGCGGGCGACGCCGCAGGAGCGGGTGTTGTTCGTGGACGTGGGTCCGACGACGACGGAGATCGATGTTCTGCACAATGGGCGGCTGGTGTTTTCGCGGGCGGCGAGCGTGACGGTTTCGGAGGGGGCGACGTCGGGCGGGGTCGCCGACGGCGAAGGGAGGGAAACGACGGGGCCGCGATTGGCGGTGGCGGCGGTGGTTGCGGGAGACCGATTGGGCGAGGTGGTGCGGGAGTTGATGATTGAGGTGACGCGATCGGTGGAGGCGTACCGGGCGACGGATCCGGGGATGACGTTGCAGCACGCGGTGATCGGGGGGGCGACGGAGATCGAGGAGGCGCTGGGGGAGGCGATTCAGCGGCAGTACAACATAACGGCGCAGGCGTTCAATCCGGCGGGGGTGTTCGGGTGGGACGCGGACCGGGGCGCGGCGGCGGGTGCGTTCGCCTCGGCGTTGGGGTTGCTGTTGTCGGATGTGGAGCCGGCGGGCCGGCGATTTGATTTTCTGCACCCGAAGAAGGCGGAGACGAGGGCGCAGAAGCGGATCAAGAAGGCGCCGGTGGCGTTGACGACTGTGGCGGCGGCGACGGCGGCGGCGGTGGTGTTTTATTTTCAGACGGTGAAGCCGCAGTACGACCTGCGGGACGGTCTGCGGAACGAGGTGAAGAAGCTGCGGAAGGTGCTGGATGAGCATGAGGAATTCACGGGGATGGTGGACGAGGTGACGGCGTATGAGCAGGAGCGGATCGTGTGGATCGATGAGCTTCACGATCTGACCGGGCTGATGGCGGACAACAAGCGGATCGTGCTGAAGTCGATGGACATGTCGCAGAAGGACCGGGACGTGGAGATTCCGTTCGGGGCGGTGGAGAACAACGAGGGGCCGGCGATGGTGGCGCGGCTGGAGGCGTTCCGTGCGGAGGGGGCGGCGGCGTCGCGGTATCGGGCGACGCTGGGGGCGACGAGCGACAAGCCTGGAGAGCGATACGGGAACCAGGGGAGCATACGGATTCAGGCGGGGGAGGGGAAGAGGTGAAAAGGCGAAACGGCGAAACAGGAAGGCACATAGGCACATAGGCACGAAGGCACGGAGGGAAGAGTGCACCGCGGAGGCGCAGAGGGCGCGGAGGGAAGAGATCCACAGATTTCGCTGATGGGCACAGATTGAGGAGTGAAGAAGGGGAGATGAGTGTGGAGGGTGAGAACAGGGCGAGAAGAGCGGGAAGGGTGTGGAAGGTGAGAAGGTGCGGGACGGATGGGGAGTGGGTTGAGCGGACGCGGGGCAGGCGGGATGTAGAGGCGTGGTGATGAGCGGGCGCGAGAGGCGAATGGCGGTGGTGTTGGGGGTGGTGGCCGGCGGGATCGCGGTCTGGAAGGTCGGTCTGCCCGTGGTTCACGAGCAGTTGTTCGCGGTGGAGGTGGACAACAAGAAACTGCGCGGGCAAATCGAGGAGTTGAACGCGAAGTTGCAGGGGGTGAGCGATCCGCGCACGCGGTACGCAACGTACGTGGCGCGGACGGGGGGTGTGGACGCGGAGAAGGTCAAACTGGACCTGCACGCGAAGTTGAACGAGCTGGCCAGCGCGTCGGGTCTGCAAAGCCCGCGACTGACGCCGTCGCCGATCGCGGATTACCGCCCGGCGGGATCGCGACGGCGGTCGGGGATCAAGCAGGTGGAGTTCAGCGTGACGGCGGACGGCACGCTGGAATCGGTGGTCGAGTTTTTGCGGGCGTTTTATGAACTGCCGTACATCGCGCAGGTGGGGACGTTGAAGTTGGAGCCGCCGAGCGGGCGGAACAAGCGGGAGGGTTTCGTTCATTTCCGGGCGACGATCGAGGCGTTGGTGCCGCCGGTTCACGCGGTGGGGGAGGTCAATCCGGAGCACATTACGCAGCCGGCGTCGGACGTGAAGCATCGGGACTTGCGGTACGCGGCGATCTGGGAGCGGGACCCGTTCACGGAGTACGTGGAGCCGCCGCCCCCGCCGACGCCGATGATCGAGGAGGCGCGGGAAGTGGTGGAGGATGCGCCGCCGCCGGCGCCGCCGATCGGGGATCCGCAGGCGGGGGTGAAGGTGATCCGGATGACGCTGGATTACGGCACGGCGGAGAAGCGGATACAGGAAGCAATGGTGGTGAACGTACAGGATCAGACGTCGGCGTACGTGGGGCTGGGCGAGGATCTGGACGGGGGGAAGGTGCAACTGGTCAGCGCGTGGGGGGTGGTGGCGCGGCGGGAGAGCGGCGAGGAGTTCGTGTACGGGATCGGCAAGACGCTTGCGGAGTCGATTTCGTTCGAGGCGTCGTTGGGGTCGTATCCGGAAGTGTATTACGCGTATGGGAAGATCCGAATTCAGAAGGTCACGGAGATGGCGGTGGATGCCGGGCAACTGACGCCGATCGAA
>JABFSN010000237.1 GCA_013140575.1 Phycisphaerales bacterium
GGACGGCGCGGGCGGTGGACGTGTACTGCGAGATGGCCGCGTTGCGCGTCGTCGATCCGAAACTGGACGACTTGCTGGGATCGGCCGTGGCGATCAGCGGCGACGTGGCCGTCGTGGCGTCGCATCAGGCTGATGACAACGGAAGCAGTTCGGGATCGGTGCAGGTGTACCGGTTCGACGGGGTGAACTGGCGGTTCGCGCAGGAGTTGCGGGCCAATGACGCGGCGATGCACGACGAATTCGGTTCCGCGGTGGCGATCGATGGGGCGGTGATGATCGTGGGGGCGATCGGAGACGACGACGGCGGCAGCGGGTCGGGCTCGGCGTACGTGTTCCGATACGTCGGGGGGAGTTGGACGCAGGAGGCGAAACTGCGGGCGTCGGATGCGGAGGCGGGTGACGAATTTGGGTTTTCCGTATCCATCAGCGGTGACGCGGCCATCGTCGGGGCGCCGTTCAACGACGGCGTGGATGCCAGTTCGGGTGCTGCCTACGTGTTTCGGCGAACGGCGGGCGCGTGGGCGGAGGAACAGAAACTAACGGCGTTCGACGCGGCCGGTTTGGATCAGTTCGGACGGGCGGTCGGCGTGGCGGGCGACCTGGCGGTGGCGGGCGCGTTTCGCGACGACGATGACGGCGAGTCGTCGGGGTCGGCGTACGTTTATCGTTTCGACGCGGGAACGTGGGCGGACGAGGACAAATTGACCGCGACGGATGCGATGGCCGGCGACCGGTTCGGCGGGGCGGTGTCGGTCAACGCCGACCGGATTCTGGTGGGATCGCTTTTGGATGATGACACGGGTTTGGATTCGGGATCGGCGTACGTGTTTCGGGATACGGGGGTCGCGTGGGTTCAAGAACAGAAGCTGCGTGGACCGGGGGGCGCGGCCGGCGATCAGATGGGGACCTCGGTGGGACTGGATGGTGATCGGGCCATTGTGGGCGCGCCGTTACGCGGGGCGGACGATTCCGGGGCGGCGTACGCATTCAAGCGGAGTGGCATGGTGTGGACGGCGTTGCCGACGCTGGTGGGATCGGACACGGTGGTCGGCGATCATTTCGGGATGGCGGTGGGGATCAGCGGGCTGTCGGTGGTCATCGGCGGGCCGATGCAGGACCTAGGCGCGGACAACGCCGGGGCTGGGTACCTGTTCACCACCGGGGACGATTGCAACCTGAACCTGATTCCGGATGCGTGCGACATCGCGAGCGATTTCAGCCGGGACGGGGACGGGAACCGGGTGCCGGATGAATGCGAGCCGGGGGGGTGCTGTTTTGATGCCGCGGATATATGCGTGGAGGGGGTGGAAGCCGGCGATTGTGATTTGATTCAGGGGCGGTTTTTGGGTCGGTTCCTGACCTGCGATAGCGATCCGGATGGCGACACGGCGTTCGGGTGCGACGACGGGTGTCCACTCGACGGCAACAAGGCGACGCCGGGGGCGTGCGGGTGCGGCGTCGCGGACGCGGACATGGATGGCGACGGCGTGGCCGATTGCCTGGACCTGTGTGCCGGGACGGCGCCGGGTGTTTTGGTGGATGCGATGGGCTGTCCGCGGTTGGGTGCGTGCTGTTTCGCGGTGGGTGTTTGCCTTCCCAATCAGCGGCCCAACATTTGCGCGGCCATCATGGGGTTCTATCGGGGTGACAACACGGTGTGCAATCCGGGATGCCGGTTCGCGGACTGCAACGACGACGGGATCGTGACGCTGGCGGATTACGGGCAGTTCCATGGATGTCTGTCTGGGCAGGTGAACGGGTGTTGCGGCGTTTCGGACGCCAACGGCGACGGGAGACTGGACCTGATCGACTGGCGGGCATTTCAGGTTGTTCATCAAAACGTCCCGTAGTGCGTGGAATCAGCTGCGGTGGCGTCGGCTTGTCGGCTCATCGCGTGGATGTCGCGGTTCGTTCGCGTTTTGCGTCGACAGTACCGGCCACATTATCGGCACCGGCACGCGTGCGACTGGCTCAAGGGGGGTGCCGAATCCGACGCACGGTCCGGGGTGCGGCTTCGGCTGAATCGAACGATGGGATTTGGCCGGGGTTCCCGACACGGCTATACTTGACTAATCGCGGCCCGGGGGTGTTCGTGTGCGGCGGGTGGTGTGCGTCATGGCATTCATGGTGTCTCGTGCGCGCCGGTCCGCGCATTCGCCGGGTCGTGACGGGATGGTCACGACCGCTGCGTGACGACGTCGCGGATTCCCCACGCAGGCAGCGTCAGGTTCGGGGTCAGGTATGTCGAATCGGTTGATCACTCGAGATTTCGGGCCGGGACTATTTCCACGGCGGTCGGCCGGCGTACACATGCCGATACGGCTGGGATTGTCGGTGGCCGTGGTCGTTTCGATGCTGTGCGGATGCCCCGTTCCCCAGCCGCCGGTCGAACAGCCCGTGCCGCCGACCAGCGCGGACGTGACCGTTCGAGTCGTGAACGACGCAAATCGGCCGGCGAACGTAACCGTGGTGTTTCAGATTGACGGTGCGGAGGTCGCCACGATTTCGGCTGCGGTGGCGGGCGGGAGTGGGTCGGTGGATTTCGGTCCCGAGGACGCCGACCGCCTGGACGCGACGGCGGTGTTTGACGACGTTTCCGGCACGCAGACGTTTTCGGCCTCGTTCGGTGATGAATTCGAGGACGACGCGACGCTTGAATTCCGGCTGGTGGAGCCGGTCGTCGATTCGGACGGCGACGGCACGGTCGATGATGCGGACAATTGTCCCGCGTTGCGGAATCCGTTGCAGGCCGACGGGGATGGCGACGGGGTCGGGAACGCGTGTGACAACTGCCCGGACGCGGCGAATCGCGATCAACAAGACATGGATGGCGACGGGACCGGCGACGCATGCACTGCGATCACGCCGGCTGAAGATGTCGACGCGGACGACGACGGCGTGGTCGACGAGGACGATAACTGTGTCGATGCGGCCAATGCCGATCAGTCCGACGAGGATGACGACGGCATTGGCGACGCGTGCGACGACGACGGCGACAACGATGGAGTGGTAAACGACGACGACAATTGCCCGACGATGGCCAACGCCAATCAGGCGGATTCCGACGGCGATGGTATCGGGAATGTCTGCGATTTGACGCCGCTGCCGCCGGGCGGTGGCGGTGGGGGCGGCGGC
>JABFSN010000171.1 GCA_013140575.1 Phycisphaerales bacterium
TGCGGGCGCTGGCCTGCGACATGCGGGTGATCGGATACGACCCGCTGGTGGGATCGGCCGCGGTGCTGGATGGGGCGGTCCGGCTGGTGAACGACGTGGACGAATTGCTGACCGCGTCGGACTGCGTGACGCTGCACGCCAAGATTACGGAAAACACCAAGGGCATGCTGAATGCCGAGCGAATCGGCCGAATGAAACGGTCGGCAGTGGTGGTGAATTGCGCGCGCGGCGAGTTGATCGACGAGGCGGCGCTGGCGGCGGCGCTGAACGAAGGTCGGTTGGCCGGGGCGGCGGTGGACGTTTATTCGCAGGAGCCGCCGAAGGGCAATCCGTTGTTGACCGCCAAAAACGTGGTGCTGTCGCCGCATCTGGGGGCATCGACGGAAGAGGCGCAGGTGGCCGTTTCGGTCGAGGCCGCGGACGCGTTGCTGGATTACCTGGTTCGCGGGGAGATTCGGTCGGCGGTCAATGTTGTGGGGCTGCCGGCGCAGTTCAACGAGCGCGACCGGGCGTATCTGGATTTGTGCATGCGCATGGGGTCGATTTTGTCGCCGTGGTGCGCGAAGGGGATCGAACGATTGCAGGTGACCACGCGGGGCGAGGGCATTGATCAATTGTGCCGCACGCTGGCACGGCAGTGCAGCGTGTCGCTGTTGACCCCGCACATCGGGGTGCGGTTGAACCTGGTCAACGCGGCGTCGATCACGCGGGAGCGGGGCATTCAGGTGGATGCGGTGGCCCACGCGGCCACCCGCAACTACGCGGAAACGGTGACGCTGGTCATCGAGACCCGCGACGGACGGCACGAGATCGAGGGGACGGTGTTCGTGGACGGTCGGCCGCGGGTGCTGGCCATCGACGGCTATCGCATGGAAATGGCCCCGGAACGGGCGTTGGTGCTGATTTTCAACGATGATCGGCCGGGGGTGATCGGGTCGGTGGGGCAGTTGTTCGGCGACGCGGGGATCAACATCGCGGACATGACCTTGTCGCGACGTGACCGGACGGCGTTGATGCTGTTGAAGCTGGATCAGGCGCCGGGCGACGCGGTGCTGAAGCAACTGGTGGCGCTGGACGCCATTCAGTCGGTTCAAAGCGTACTGTTGGTGCCGTTGGAGAAGATGGATCGCTAGCCGTCCGGCGGCGTTACTGTTTTGAGTTGGATAGCAGTTGATGTTTCGAATCGGGTGGCACGGACAACGGTACCCCGTTGTCCGTGTGCCGCAAGCGTAAGCGCGGGTCGCGGCGCGAGCGGGCGACTGAAGACACGGGCAAGCGAGTACGCCTGCCCGTGCCACCCAACTGTCCGATGCCGGCGCGCCACGGCAATGGGGATCCGTTGACCGACGCGGATGACTTAAAATGAGCGACACCTACGTCATCGGGATCGACCTGGGGGGAACGGAAACCAAGGGGGCGCTGGTCGATCGCAATTTGAAGATCATGACCAATGACGTTTGCGCGACGCCCGCGAAGGCCGGTCCGGACGTGGTCATCGCCGAAATGGGTAACATGTTCGACCGGCTGGCGAAGGGCCGGTCGATCGCGGCCGTGGGGATCGGTTGTCCGGGCCCGTTAAGTCCGTCGCGGGGGATTGTGTTCAATCTTCCGAACATGCCGGGGTGGAAGAACGTGGCGTTGCGTGATCGGTTCGCGGAGTGCGTTTCACGCCCGGTGGTGATCGAAAACGACGCCAACGCGGCGGCGTACGGGGAGTATCGCGGCGGCGGGTGGGACGTGGACGGCGACATGGTCCTGCTGACGCTGGGGACGGGCGTGGGATCGGGCACCATCATTAACGGCCGCGTGTTTGGGGGCACGTTCGAGACGGCGTCGGAATGGGGCCACGTCATCGTGCAGCCCGACGGACCGGCGTGCGGGTGCGGGCAGCGGGGGTGTCTGGAGGCGTATGCGTCGGCGAATGCGGTGGCCGAGCGGGTGCGGCTCGCGGTCAACAGCGGAACGGAGTCGTCGTTGGCCGAGAACGTGCGGCGGGGGGAGACCATTACGTCCCGCGACGTCGAGAAGGCGATGCGTGGCGGCGACGCGCTGGCCGAACGGGTGTGGGACGAGGCCTGCCGGTATCTGGGCTTGGCCTGTGTGGCCATTCAACATGCGATCAATCCGAGATATGTCCTGCTGGGCGGGGGAATGAGCGCGGCCGGCGCGATTCTTGTGGAACGCGTGCGCCGCCACTACGACGGCCAACGCTGGCACATGTTCGACGACGCCCCAACGATCGAATTGGCCCGGCTGGGCAACACGGCCGGCGTCATCGGCGCGGCGGCACTGGCGTGGGATTTGGCCGCGCGGCCCCAATGAAGCATTCCCGTTCCGACACGGGAGCCGAATTTCCCCTCTCCCCGGTACTCGGGGGAGAGGGTAGGGTGAGGGGGTTCGCGGCACAGTCGTTTGGCGCAAGTACGGACGGCACCTGGCCTTCGAACCCTCACCCCTGCCCCTCTCCCTGGAAGGGAGAGGGGTGTAGGCGTGACCGCGACATCGATTGGCGGAACCAAAATCGGCGCGAATGAACTCTGCCGACTCAATTCGAGATTCCTATGCAGCCGCGTAAACACCGCATCCCGCCGGAGAAGACCGCGCAAGCGCGATCGCTTCGTCGCGACGCCCCCTTTCCCGAGCGCATTCTGTGGCGCCGGCTTCGCGGCGGCCAGATGGGCGGGCATCGCTTCCGGCGGCAGCACGTCGTCGGTCCGTACATTGCGGACTTCTTTTGTCCGGACGCGTCGCTCGTGATCGAGTTGGACGGGCTGAGCCACGAGGGCTGCCACGAGTATGACGCGGTCCGATCCCGGTACATGGAGGATTGTGGATTGCGCGTCGTTCGATTCAGCAACGATGAAGTGGTGCAAAACGTGGACGACGTGGTCTATCGCATCGGTCTCGAAGTCGGTCTGCCGCCGTAATGCGTGGACAGTCTCCCAATACCGGCGAGGATGTGACATTCAGACCCCTCTCCCCCGTACTCGGGGGAGAGGGTGGGGTGAGGGGGCTTCCGAGTGAGCCGTCACCAAGCTACGATTACCCGACAAAGGCCTGGCTTGTCGAAATAGAGGAGGGTAGGTCCGATGGAGAATACGGAGAAGACGGATCGCATGACTACGGCC
>JABFSN010000208.1 GCA_013140575.1 Phycisphaerales bacterium
CCCCCAACATCGAACCTACCGTCCCGCGTCGCCCGTCGCTTTGACCATCGCGACAATCCCCGCCCGGATTGCATCCGGCAGCGTCGCCCACGCATCGACGGCAGCGGCCAGTTCCGGGTCGGTTTCGGCCAATTTCGGCAGAAAACCGCCAAGCGAAACGCCAAGCGTCTCATCGGACGATTCGCAAGTCTTGCATTCGTCGGCGGTTACGGAATCTTGGCAACGGACTGAAAATCCGTGTGTCGGCGGTTCAAGCCCGCCTCTGTCCAGTTTTGCGTGATTTTGCGACTCGTCGCGATTTTATGGCAATTGGAGCCGTTTTTTCGATATTTTCGCCCGCCGCTCGCGTCGGTGTTTTGTCGTGACCGTTCGCGTCATTTCGTAGCGATTGAAGCTGAAGCAACACCGTTCGCCGCAAGCGGGGCAGCCGGCGCCCGTAGCGTTTCATAAACTCGACGATACCGTCATTCGGAAGGAGCGCAGCGACCCGAGATTCTTCTGATCTGACGCCACAGGCGGGGTTCTTCGCCCGCCCTCGGCGCTCCCAGAACGACAGCGAGGCGTCGATACCGGTATCGATCGTCTCCACCGGCGGGATAGCGGGGTATCGTCGCTGGGCAACAAACACTACAATGCACTGAATAACGGGGGTATCGGTTGTCGGCTAACGGCATGAATAACCAGAAGTCGGTCGCGTTCGTCTCGTTGGGGTGCGCCAAGAACCTGGTGGACTCCGAGAAGATGTTGGGGCAGCTCGCGGAGGCGGGCTGCGCGGTGACCAACGACGAATCGGACGCGGACGTGATCGTCATCAACACGTGCGGGTTCCTGGACGCGTCGCGGCGGGAGGCGGTCGAGGTCATCCGTGAGGCGGTGGGCCGGAAAAAGACGGGGCGGTGCCGGCGGGTGGTGGTGGCCGGCTGCCTGGTGCAGCGCGACGGGGAGGGGTTGCTGAAACACGTACCGGGGGTCGATGCGCTGGTGGGGGTGAACAACCGGGACGATGTGGTGCGGGCGGTGCTGAACGGGGACGGCCGGAATCGGGGGCGCGGCCGGCCGGATGTGTTTTTAAGCGATTATCACCCATTCGTGCAGACGGACCAGGCGCGGCTGCGGCTGACGCCGAGACATTACGCCTATCTGCGGATCAGCGAGGGGTGCAATCAGAAGTGCACGTTCTGCACGATTCCCAGCATCCGCGGGGCGATGCACTGCAAGCCGCCGCAGGTGGTGTTGAACGAAGCGCGGGAACTGGTCGACGACGGGGCGGTGGAGATCAACCTGATCGGCCAGGACACGACCAGCTACGGCGAGGAGTTCGCCAACGGGTACGGGCTGGACAGGCTGCTGCGGGCGCTGGACGGCGTGGACGGGTTGTCGTGGGTGCGGCTGATGTACGTCTATCCGTCGGTGATGACCGACGCGATTATCGACGCCATCGCGACCTGCGATCGGGTGGTCAAGTACATCGACATGCCGTTGCAGCACATCAACGACCGGGTCTTGAAGGCCATGCACCGGCGAGTCACGCGGGCGGAGACGATCGAATTGTTGGGGCGGTTGCGGGAACGGATTCCGGGGGTGTTCATTCGCACGACGATGATCGTGGGTTTCCCGGGGGAGACGGACGCGGAGTTCGACGAGCTGGTGGCGTTTGTCGAGGAGTTCGGTTTCGACGCGCTGGGGACATTCAAGTATTCGCTGGAGCCGGACACGCCGGCGGGGCGGATGAAGGGGCAGATACCGGCGCGGGTCAAGCGGGAACGATACGACGCGCTGATGCAGGCGCAGCAGGCAGTCGCGTTTCAACGCGCCGATGCGCTGGTGGGCCGGACGCTGTCGGTGCTGGTGGATGGCGCAGACAGCGACGGTGCGATGGTCGGTCGTCACGCGGGGCAGGCGCCGACGGTGGACGGGGTCACGTATGTACAGGGGACGCCGCGACCGGGTGAATTCGTGACCGTCCGATGCACGGAGCGGCGGGGCTACGACCTGGCCGGTGTGCCGACGACCGTGCCGTTGTCGGTGCTCGCCTGATATGCCCATCAATGTTCCCAATCAAATCACGCTTCTGCGGCTGGTGCTGGCGATCGTCTTTTTCGCGGTCATGGGGCAGTATTCGCAGCGGCAGCCGCGGAGCTGGTTGCTGGACATTGGCCTGGTGACGTTCGTGATCGCGGCCGCGACGGACTACCTGGACGGGTATTACGCGCGGAAGCACAATCAAGTCACATCGCTGGGGCGCATTCTGGATCCGTTCGTGGACAAGGTGCTGGTGTGCGGGGCGTTCATTTTTTTGGCAGGGCCCGGGTTCTGCGGCGACGACGGTGAAAACGCGACCGGATTGCGACCGTGGATGGTGGTGGTGGTGCTGGGGCGCGAGTTGCTGGTGACCGGGCTGCGGGGCTTTTCGGAATCGCGGGGGGTGGCGTATGGCGCGGAGTTCATCGGCAAGGCCAAGATGTGGGTGCAGTCGATCACCGTGGGGGCGCTGCTGCTGATCGTGGCGCGGTACGGATCGAACGGCCCCCAGGCGGCGGTAATCATCAAAACGCTGTTCGTGTGGCTGACGGTGGTGGTGACGTCTGCGTCGCTGGTGACCTACCTGATGAAGTCCCGCGGGCTGCTGTTGGAAGCACATCAGGCGTGAACGGCGTCGATTACCCGACGGCATTGGTGCTGGGGCTGATCCAGGGACTGACGGAGTTCCTACCGGTCAGCAGCAGCGCGCACCTGGTGATCGCGCAGAAACTGTACGGACTGGACGGAAGCGCGGCGCCGGTGCTGTTGTTCGACCTGGTGGCCCATGTGGGGACGGTGGCATCGATGTGGATCGTGTTCGCGACGCCGCTGTGGCGGTTCATGCGAAACCTGGCGCGGGAATTGACCGGTCCGTCGGCGCGGAAGCGGGCGGCGTTGACGGTGGCCTGGCTGGCGACGGTGGCGACGGCGGTAACGGCGGCGATCGGGTTCGGGTTCAAGGACGCATTCGAGCGCTCGTTCGATTCGATGGGCGAGACGGGCGTGGGGCTGATGATCTCCGGGACGATGCTGTTCGTCATCGGGCACATCGGCCGGCCGCGGCGGGGGTGGCGGCGAATCGGGTGGTGGCGGGCGGCGC
>JABFSN010000243.1 GCA_013140575.1 Phycisphaerales bacterium
CCTCTTGCGGCCAGCCGGCCCCCGCGAGACACTGCCTTCCATGGCTCCGCCTCCAGGATATCCGGGTTCCTATGACTCCCGGTATCTTGGAGGCAAGCCAGTTTCCTTTTCAAGTGGACCTATTTAGACGAATGCTCCGGGAATAGGGCGGGACGCGGACGATTGACCGGATGATGGCGGTGCGATCGTCCTGCCCGCGCCACCCGCCGAATCAATGCGGCGTTCCCAATCACGTCCGTTGCGGCTCGTCGGTTTTGTTTCCGGGCGGTTCCGACGGCGAGCGCCGTCCGGAAATCCCGCAGATTCGTGGTCGGGGCGGCCGTCGGCGCCGCCGGCCGACGCATTTCCGGCATCCTTTCTCAACCGCGGCCTGCGTTCTGCCGAGGGGTAGTTATCGAGGACGTGTGCGGCGAAAGGAATTGAAATGTCCGCCATAGTGGCTCACTGGCCGTTCGTCGAGCGGCACCATCATCGTTCGCGTCACGCCAACGCCCATTTCCGCTGGAAGGTGAACCGGCCGTGGATTCCCATGCTGGCGGGAATCGGTTTGATGGTGGGCTTGCTGGCCATCGTGCTGGCGCTAAGCTGGTGGTCCGCGCCGGGCGTATGACGGCTGGAAACCAGCGACGACAAACCGGTGCTCAAACCTGTTTGGGTTGGCGCGTAATTGAGGCTCGCTCCGCCCCATGGTGCTGATCCGTTTTCCCGGGCGCTGCGGGCGCCAACTTGACGCAGCTGATCACACGCCGAAATCTGCCTGCAAGATCGCGAAATCGCGCAAGTCGACTGTGCCGCCGGCGTTGAGGTCGGCGATTCGGCACTCGGGGGCCGGTTCGGCGGGGCCGGCGACGCAGGCGTGGAAGATGGAGAAGTCGAGAAGATCAACGCTGCTGTCACAGTTCATGTCGGCCGGGATCGGGTCGTGGTCGATGCGCCAGAATTGCAACAGTTCCAGAAGGGCCGCCGGGGGATTGGTCGGCGCGGTGAACCCTGCCTGGTCGTACTGATTCACGCCGTGGCACGACGTGCAGACGCGAATCTCGCCCGGCTGAAAGGTGAGCCAATTGCGTTCGCGCACGACGGGCGTCGCGTCGGGAGCGGTCAGTTGCCAGCTCAGCGCGCGTCGCGCGGGGACGAAGCCGGCCAAGGAACCGTCGGCGGCGATCGCAACACTGCCGATGGGGCCGCCCGGATTGTCGGGGTTGGCGCTGAGCGCGTCCGGATCGTGCAACGGTTGGGCCAGCACGCGCCGCCCCGGCCTGGGGGTCGAGCCGCCGAACGTCAGACCGCGCAGCAGGTCGGCCTGGAAGAGCTGAAGATGGGCCACGTCGTAGACCGTTCCCGGCGCGCCGATCGTCTGGGCGCCCGTTCCCGGCACGCGAAGGTTGAACGGCTGTTGAAGGTCGAAGTCGTCGCGGGTGGTGACGTCGCGGGCGACGATTAACGCGAGGTCGTTCTCGACGAGAAAGCAGCGGAACTGCTCGACGTTCACGCCGGCCTGGTCGAACACGGTGCGCTCCGGGGTGGGCAATTGCGGCACTCGCCGCATCGGCCTGGTCCGTGGGCGGACCTCGACGGCCTGCCATTCCCACAATGGGCCGGAGTAGCTGACCAGCGTGTCGGGATCCCAGTAGCTGATCGTTTTGCTGATGCCGCCGGTCAGCGGCGTTCCCGCGACCCAATAACCGTTCGGCGCGGGGATCAGCGTCTTGAGTCGAAAGTCGTATCGCGACATGGGATTGGCCGTCGTGCCGACGTTTTGGTCCGCGCGCGTCTCCGGAGTATGCGTCGCGATCAGCGTACCGTCCGAAAGTGGGAGCGGGTCGCGGTACAGGCCGGAATGGTCCGCGCCGGGGGTGTTATCCGGCGCGGAAGTGTCATGATGTGTTATGTACGTCACCGTCATCTCGTCGGCGCCGAGGCTCGGCGGCGCGTCGATCGACACGACCTGACCGGCGGAGTGGGTTTGAAATTCCGGCGCGTCGGCGCCGAAGTACCGGCCGGGCGTCGTCGGGTCTTCCTTGACCTGTAGCATGTTCAGGATGGGCCGGTCATTGAATCGCGGCAGTTGGCCGTAGTAGTCGATGACGTTCGGATCGTCGTTGATGCTGTTGGGAATGTAGCCGTGCAGCTCGTGCCGGCCGATGTGGTTGAGCGTCTCGACTTCCGTGCCGTCCTCGTTGATCTGCCAGGGGATGAAGTGATTGAAGCGGTGTCCCACGAGATTCGTGCCGGCGAGCAGGTCGTCGCGGCCCGGACGCGGCTCGGGAAAATACTCGGTGCGGTCGCCGAACAGCGCGACGGAATCGGCGCTTTCGTCGGAATAGTTAAACGTTCCGTAGGGTGCGGGTTGGCCCGGCGGAGCCAGCGCGTCGGTGTCGGCCTGCTGGTCGCGCTGCAGATGGTCCCACTGGGTGAAGACGACGCGGCCGAAGCTGTCGAGAATGGGCGTGAAATCGCCGGAGGGCGCGTGGTTGAGCAGGAACAGATCGCCGGAGGCCGGGTCGAGACTCCACAGGCCGCTGACCGTGGCGGTTTCTTCGTATTCGTCGAGCTGCGGATACAGGTGCGGCCGGCCGTCGCGCGGTCGATCGCTGGTGAAGATGATGCGGTCGTCCGTGCCGTAGAGCGGGCTGATGTTGTTGTAGTTGGCGGGTTGATTCGGAACCCTGGTGATCACCGGCGATTCGTTTTGACCCAGGCCGGTGATTTCGTAGAGCTGCCAGTGGTAGGCGCCGGCCTGGTACCGTGCCGTCGGCGCGCCGATCACCATGCTGAAGACCGCCTTCGTGCCGTCCCAATGCACGCCCGGCTCGCGAACGGCGATGGCGTTGGCGCCCTGGAATCCGGTCGTTCCGTGGCCGGCGGCCGCGGTGAGGTTCTTGAGCGTGCCGTCGGAATAGCGAATCCAAAGGTCGCCGCCGCGCCCCGTGTCGGACATGGTCGGCCGATGATTGCCGAACACGGAGCCGACCGTCGCGAAGTCGGCGGGGATGGGAACCTGCGTGACAAACAGAATCGGGTAAGGCGTGCCGCCTGACGCCGGCAATGCCATCGACGTGAATAAAAAAAATGAAACGGACAGGACCGCAACGACGCTCGACATCTGCCGCATGACTCGTCTCCCACCGCCTCCCCTGTGCCCCGCGCGGGGAATGTCCGCCCTCCAAAAACGCGCCGCTCCCGCGCCTTGCACTCGCCCTGGCGAGACGCATGCAGGCACGGGTTACAGCGACGATGATCGCTTCTGGTTTTGGAACAACCCCGCCCGGGAATGCTAGCCGCGGTCGCTCCGTACTTCAAGCCGGAGAGACCACCTGACGGACCCGGCGTTCGTTCATCGTTGCGTGGTGGACGACGCATGGAGGTCGCAGTGTCAGGGTGACCGATTTGTTCCGGCGGATCGGCAACGACGTGACGCTCCCGCGGGGTGACGGTTCGCCCCAGAGCCGCAAGGTCCGGCTCGGGCAACTCCTCAGGGCGGCGCGCGACCGGGTGTTCGATGTGGAAGTAGCCGAGGACGGCTCCGCGCAGCCCATGAGGTTGTCCATTCGCGGCGGTGACAAGAAGCAGGGCGCCTGCCAGTGACGTTTGGAGCGGTTGGAAACGTGACGAAGGCGACGGTCCGTGAGTTTCCCGGCATAGACTCACGCGTGGACGAACCGAAACCAAACGTCAATATCCGTAGTGACTTATGCGTGATCCAAGGGGGTTCGGTGAGTCTCGTGAATTCTAGGGCGCAGGAAATAAACGCAAAATCGTGACAAAAAACGGAATTCCGCGTTGCGCGCAGCGGTGCTGTGGTTGGGCGGGTGGTTCGTTGAATGAACCGCGTTTGAAACGCCGTCGAAGGGCGCTCAAACGGGGTTCGGTGGGTTGGTCCTACGACTCGCTTTCAGCGTCCAACATCGGTGCTACGCCCCGACTCCTACGTCTCGACGGTGATGTCCGCGTCGGCGCCGTTGATCGACGCTGCGGCCAACCAGTCGCCGTTCCCGTCGGCCACCAGTTCGATGAAGTCGCCGATATCCGTCACCGAAACATACTTGTCGTCGGCCTGCTTGGCGCCCTTCACATAGACGCCCCCGGCCGCACCCGGCTCCAGCCGCAATTCCTGATCGGCCATGCACACGAACCGATACGAAATCCCCGCCGGCGGAGATTGCGGCAACGTGGCCACGATCGCCCCCGACGCCCCCAGGTTGGTGTGCAGCGTGCCCGATTGCGCCGCGGTCAACGTGAACCCCAGCGCGTGATGATTGACGTGCTGCAACGCCGGCCCGTCCGCCCCCAGGCGAACCACGCACTTCGCCCCGGTCAGCCAATGCTTGACCCAACCGACGAACGAATTCCCATCGGGCGAAAACGTCAACGTGTCGTCCGCACTCGCATACACCGCCCGCCCCACGTCGGCCACCGTCGCCCCGCTGATTGAATGCTCAATGTCCCCCACCGTCATCACCCGCACGCTCTTCGCCGCGCTCGCCCCGGTGTTGTTGATTTCCTCCATCGCCAACCCGACGCACTTGTCCCCCGCGACCAGCGGCCGCGCATACCCCGCGGCCGTCACCCCCACGAACCCGTCGCGATAGACGTGCGTCGCGGTCAAGACCTGAAACGACCGGATGGACTGATCCACAAACTTGTCTGTCATCGGAGCGCCCATTGCCGCCACGGTGACAATCGATCACGCTATGCGCGTCCTTTCGATTTCGGGTTCGGTGGAAGCGGGCGACAAAACATAGGGGATGTAGCCGTCGCCGGCTCCCGTGCCATCGGTCGCGGACATCGGTTCGATGCCGAGTTCGCCAAGTAGCGACCATAACGGCTGAAGCGCTGCGTCGGGGTCGCGGTAGAACGTACTGCCCAGCAATCGCCAGAAGCGCCACCCCGCGCGCTCGAGCTGTCGCTGCCGTGCCATGTCCTCATCGAACTTGTCGGGCCCGTGCCAGACATCGCCATCGCATTCGATCGCGAGTCGGGTTCTGCCCTCCACGACCAAATCAATGGTATGACGTCCCGCGCGGTATTGCGGGAGCACGCGAAACCCTCGGTCCGCAACCCGAAGGTAAACGTCCACCTCAAACCAACTGTCGAAGGGTGTAGTTGCCGTTCCGGGGCGATTGGCATTCGCGGCCTGCTGTCGGAGATCGACAAGGTCAATGCCGCCACTCTGAGCCGCGTGTCGTGCAGGGTCATAGAAATACGTCAGTAGCCGATAGCGCATGCACTCGGCGTTGCCGATGTCCTCAGGCATAACCGAGTGGAACAACCAGACTTGATCCTGCGCCCGGCTCGCCGCGACGTTGAATCGCTGCATATCCGACGCCTTGGTTAGTGAAGCGAAGCCTCGCGAATCATCGTCTTTCAGAGCTACCACCATGCTAAGAAAGATAATATGTCGTTCGTCACCCTGGAATGAATAGGCATCGCCACAGACGATTCGCCGTCGTTCGATTTCTTCCGCTCCAATGCGATTAAGCAAGAGTCGTTCAATGAGTCTGGCCTGATGGCCGCCCAAGAGCGATATCACGCCCATCGTCTTGTCCTTGTACATCGGATCGGTGCAACACACCGCAATCGTGTCCGCAATGGCTTCGGCTTCCGCGTGATTCCTCGCGCTCTGCGGGCCACCCTCGCGCTTGCCGTCGAAGATGCGGCGAGCGACGAACGGTGCCAGCCGCTCCGGCGGGTATTGCCGGAGTGGGGTCAATTCGCCCCTGTAGCACAAATCGTTGCTGAAGCGAATAATCTCGGGCATGCAACGGAAATGTTCGTGCAGAGTGATCCTCTTGCCCAGGCGCACCTGACCATGATCGAAAAGGCTGTTGTCAACGTCAAACGTATTGGCGAGTTCGATTCCCTCGAGGTGCTGTCGAAGCAGAGAATGCGCCTGCGCCCGGTCGACACCAACATTAGAAGGACTGATCTGTTTATCGTCTCCGACTACGACGAGTTTCTTTGCGAGAAAGAACAAAATGAGCGACTCCGGTCCGCATTGTGATGCTTCGTCCACGATGACCACGTCAAACATTTTGGGGCGCGGCGCTACCGTTTCGAATACTCGATACAACGGCATGACCCATGCCGGTATAGATGCTCGGCATGCGTCCAAGTTGCTCCTGGCCTCGCGTCTCCATTTCTCGGCGTACTTTCCCCTGCCGGTCTTGCCAATCTTCTTAACGGCCTGTCGCCAAGCGATCAGATGCTGCTGATGCGCGGCGCTCATCGACGATAGGCAAGAATGCCATGCACGCGCCGCCGATACGGAGGTCAGGCACGTCTTGATCCGTTCTCTGATCTGTGGCAGTTCCAACTCCACGGCCGCCGCTTTTCTGGGATCCGTGTATTTTGTGAGCCATGCATCCGCCTGTGCCCAACGCCACGCACCCCTCCAGTCCGCGATGCGCGCGTTCCACGCCGCGTCCGCGTGCGTATCGGCGATTGATCGGGTGAGGCTTGGAAGCACGGCGCTGAGCCGCTCGTCCAGACACACCCACTCTTCAAGGCCTGCGGCATCGGCTTCAAGCGCGGCGAGTTCGGCCAGGGCGGCGCTGACCACTCGCTCGTTGCACTGCTCCAACGCTTCCGCCAGCCGGGAACACACGCTGTGCGCGTTCGGTGCCTCCGCGACACAGCGAAGTGCCTGCACACGCGCGTCAAGCTGCGTGTTGACGATATCAAACTCCCGCCGCGCAATGACTCGCTCGCAGCGAGCGGAAAACTCATCGACCGCGCGCAGGTCATGGAGCGGTGGCACATCGGAAAGGTGGAGGCGGGCCAGCGCCGCCGACGCCGCTTCCGCCATTGGCCTCACTTCCAGCACCCGCGAGAGAATGTCGCACTGTTCGCAGAGCTCGCCGATCTGTCGCCCATTCAATTTGGTCGTCGGTGCCGCCTTGCCATCCCATAGCGCCCATGTCTTGGCGACTTCCGCCGAACATTCGAGATAATCTTTGGCGGTGCCCAAGGCCGGGGCGTTGTCACACGGGCGTCCGTCGATCGTTGCCTCCCGGCACAGGTACAAGGTTCGGCGCACCACCTTCGGGCGGAAGATCAGGAACCCCAATCCACCGCCGCGCTGCAGGTGGTCGAGCAGATCGGTCACATCGGCCAATAGCACATCCGATCGACGCCCCGGTGGAAGACGAATATCAGTAATGTCCAGCCTCGACGCCATATCGCCCCGGGCGCGAACCGTGGCCGACGTGTGAGACAGTAGCAAATCCCAGTTCATTCCCGCGCCGCGCAGTACGTCGCCGAGCGCCATGGCGCCCCACGGCGTGGCCGATGCCGGCAGCCGCTGTACCGTAGATTGCAGGGCGCGGAGAGCGGAACACGCCGCCCGTAGATCATCGAGCGGCAGCGTGCCCATGTGCACTTCGCCGTCCGCGACCGGCCGTATACACTCCCGTAGTCGGCGATAGTCCTGTACCAGCCCCAACAGCTTGTCTCCCGAGGGAATCTCCGTTCCTCGAATGGGTCGGCGCTGATCGAGCTCCGCCGTCCTTTCGCGGCCAACACGGGTCATGCCCTTGCGATAGGCCGTCAGATCGTCGGCATGGATCGGCGGCGGCGCCTCGGGATCTACGGCGTCCGTGAACCAAGCATAACGCGGGGCGTGCTGCCGAACCCGCCTTGCGATGCCCTGAGCAGTGCCGGTGTATCCACCCTCCGCGATGGTGTATTCGTGAATCTCTGCTTCGCGGAACGTGCGAAGTTCGCGTTGAAGAGTAGCCTCTCGCTGCGTTAGCCGATCCAGCTCGGTCTCAATTTTTCGGATTTCGTCTGTAATCGCCGTGTTCAGCCCGGTGTCTGCTCTGTCTGTGATGTTGCGGACACTGTCTTCAACATTGTCCTGAGCGGCCTTGCCGTTTCCGAGCACGCTGAGGCAAAGCGGCCGTATTTCGACCGGGAGCTTGTCTCGAAGGACTTGGAGAGCGCGGGGGGTTTGAGCGGTAACCAGCACTCGTTGCCCGGTCGCGAGAAGATGACAGATCAGATTCGCAATCGTATGGGACTTTCCGGTGCCCGGTGGCCCCTGCACCAGCACGCCGTGTTTGCTGTCCAGGCGTTCCATAATCTGGCGTTGTTCTTCATTCGCCGCGAGCGGGAAATACACGCGGGCCATTGAGGGCGAGGGTAGCATGTTCGGCAGCCCCGCCGGCGTGTCGCCCGGCGTTTCTTCGCTCGCCGCGCGCGTAAGCCGTTTTACTCCGGGTGGTATCTCCTCTCCGTTCTCAATCTGCTCTATGATGGATTCAATTGCGAGCAATGCCCCGCGCGACGTGCGCCGTCGCGGGAGAAGCGCCGGCGCAAAGGCCACCTGCGGCACCGAGCCCATCGACTTTGCTTGGTATGCGGCGGAATCGTAAGTGCCGTCATCGTTGATCGCCTGCGCGAATCCACGAAGGGCGCGGTCGATTGAGTCAAAGTCCCACGGATCGTCGTCGGCCTTTGTCAAATCGGAGCGGACGACCTCCAACTGCGCGATTGTCGGTTGTTGGCTCGGTTCGAGCATATCCGCTTCAAGGTCAAGTCTCGCACCCTCGGGACTCGGATCAAGCGAGAACATGCCTCCCGCGGGATCGAATTCCAGCGCGACCTGCGCGGTGATGAGGTGGCGCCGAACCTGCTGCCCGTTCGACGTCCTCCAACTCAAGCAACCCAGCCCAAGAACCAACTCGAATTCTTCACCAAGGCGATTGAGGTCACGATGGATCACGAAAAGAGGCGAATACACACTTTCTTGGTACGCCACCCATGCGACGTATTCCTCAGCCCACGACTTCCAGACCGCCTGCATCCAGTCGTTCAGCGCGACGGCGACCTCTGGATGATCTTCAAGGAGTTCCCATTCATCGCCCATCTCGCTCCGCGCAGCATGTGAGGGCTCGGGCTGCGGCCGTCCCGCTACGTGGGACATTGCGCCGCGACTCGCCCTCGACGCCGGAATCTCGCGTGTGATTCGGTCGAGCAGCCGGGGGGGTGACTCGGGGGATACTCCGGAGTCCGGCACGACCCACGGCCTGATGGCGACGGGAATCGACGGACGGGCAGGCTCTGCCAACTTGCGGACCGTTAGCCACGGTTCGTCGCTCGTGTCGTCCGCGCCGCGCCCATCGATGTTCGTCCCGTCCCGAAAGCAACGTGCTGTACAACCGGGCTTCCCACGAACCGAATCCAGCCAAAAGACGCTTTCGTATGACTTGAGATCGCGTACGAACGCAGTGCGCAAATGTGCAAGATCACGCAGGTATCGGAAGATTGCCAGCGCGCGCCGACGCTCGTCGTCCGACTCTACATCCTGATTGGCTTTCTGGTTGGTTTCTTCAGGCACAATCTATCTTCCCGTTGAAAGCAGGCGGTGTGCAACTACGACGACCGCCGAGCCCGCCCAGTCGCGAATGGTCCGGTCCATTCCAACGATTGTAGCTTCAATGTTCGCCGCCCGCACGCGTGCAGCTGGACGATCGGAAAACTAGCCCGCCCAGGCGGCTCACACTTCGTATTCGCCCGTAAGGACGGCCTGTCCCCCGCGGCCGGATGGATCAAGCAGTTGAAGTTCGTGGCCGGCAAGGGCATGACCGCCCGCATCGAATGGGCCGGCGACGTGCCCGACATGATCTTTCACAAGGTCTACCGATACCCCCCTCGGTGCCCTCCGCGTCCTCTGTGGCCCCGCTTCTACCCTTTCGCCGTTTCGGCGTTTGAGCGTTTTAGCGTTTCAGCGTTTTCGTCCCATAATCTCCACTCCTGCGCCCCCGCCCCCCGCTGATCGACCAATCCGAAAAATCTTTAGCGCGCTGCCGGAGTTATTTGTATGAAGGCCGGAGGCGTTTGGCGTCGTTCGCCGACCCGCCGTGGCCCGGGGAATCAGGAGCAACGCATGCAGCATCGCGCCGCGCCGTAGCGTCGGCGACCTGCCCCGAGGGCGGATCCCCGTGCACGGTGCGTATCCCCAAGGGTGAGGCCGCCATCGGCCAGTCGACGTCCGACCAAACGCGCCGCGCGAATAACCCGTCCGAACAGCTGAATATCGTAGCCGACGCCACGATGGTGGTGTCCGCCATCAAGGGTCTTCGCCAGGTCGCGGTGCCCGTGCATCAATACGAAGCGCTCCGCCGCGAGCGGATGCGCGAACAGGCCGACGACCTGTGCATCAACAAGGCCCACGGCATCGACAAGAAACTCTGCCGCACCGAGGCCGAGTACGAACGCGACCAGTTGCTCGCCGACCCGGCCAACTTCGACGCCAATCTGGTCAAGTTCAAGCGGCGGATGGAATTTCGCTCGCCGATGGTCAAGTCCGGCCGCCTGGTCCAGCCCGACGCCGGTTCCCCCGGCGACGGCGAGCGTCGTACGCTCATCGCCAACGGCCGCACCGAGTTCGATGCGGATCCGCGGCACGGCAAGGTCACCAGCCGCGCCGCCTTCGTGAACATGAAACTTTCCGACGCCGGTCTGTCGTTGTTGACCGACGCCGAACGCACGCAATTGGCCTAGTGCCGCAACGTGGCACGAGCATCTTGCCCGTGGAATGGTAGGGCGGGTTTCACCCGCCGCTTCGGGGCACGGGCATCGTGCCCGTGACGGATTGATCGGAGCATGGGCGAAGACACCCGCGACCTGAAAGTAAACATCACCAGCGCCGGCGGCGCGGAAGCGGCGCAAGCGGTCGGCCAAGTCGCCGACGCCGAGCACAAACTCGGCGACGCCGTCGGCGGTGCGGCCGAAGAAACCGACAAGCTCAAGGTCAGCAAGGAATCACTGGCCAACATCCTGTCCCGCATCAATCCCGCGTTCGGTCAATTGTTCACGTCGCTCGCCAACGCCGTGAAGGTCTCCGGCGAATTGGGCGGCAAGCAGTTGAGTCTCAACGA
>JABFSN010000222.1 GCA_013140575.1 Phycisphaerales bacterium
GTGGCAGGGGCCGGGGGTGGGCTCTTTGACGGCATTCGGCACCAGTGGGTTTGCTTCGTCACTGGCCGTTTGGGGCGACTTGCTTTGGGTCGGCGCTTACGGCGACGACGAGAACGGCATGGACTCCGGCGCCGTCTATCTTTACGATTGGGACGGCGTGCGCTGGACGTTCCGACAGAAACTCGTTCCGAAAGACAGCACGGCCGGTCAGCTCTTCGGCAGCGGCATGGTCGCGTTCGACGGCGGACTCTTCGTGACGGCGCCGGGCGATGACGAACACGGGGACGGCGCCGGCGCGGTCTACTACTTCGAATGGGACGGCTCGCAGTGGAGCCAACGCCAGAAACTGTCGGCAGGCGATGCCGCGGCCGGCGGACGATTCGGTTCGTCGGTGGCCGCGTCGGAGTCGGCCGTCATCATTGGCGCCACCGGCGCACGCGGCGCCGGCGATGCCCAAACCGGCACCGCCTACGCATTCCGCCGCGTCGACGACCATTGGGGCGACGAGCAAAAGCTGATCGCTTCCGACGGCGCGGGCGGCGGCAGATTCGGCGCCGCGGTGGCCATTCACGGATCCGCGGCGATTCTCGGCGCGCCCGGCGATGGCGATTACGGAGACGCATCGGGGTCCGCCTATCTCTTCCGGTGGGACGCGCGGCGATGGTGGCAGCGACAGAAACTGTCCGCCACCGACGGCGACGTAGACGACCAGTTCGGATTCACGGTCGGGATGTCGCAACATGCCGCATTGGTCGGGGCTATTGAAGCGGACGGCCGGTACGAAGACGACGCGGGCGCCGTCTACGTGTACGGGATTCCACCGTACGACTGCGACGGCAACGGCCGCCCTGATGAGTGCGACATTGCGGACGGTTCGCTCGGCGACTGCGATGGGAATGTCATACCCGATCGTTGCGAGCCGGACTGCAACGGCACGGGCGTTGCGGACATCTGCGAAATACTCGACGGGACCAGCGACGACTGCAATGGAAACCGCGTGGCCGACGAGTGCGAGCTGGATTGTAACCACAACCACGTTCCCGATGACTGTGATCTGGCGAATGGCAGCAGCCGCGACTGCGATGGCAGCGGCATTCCGGATGATTGCGAGCGCGGGTGCAATCACAACCACCAGCCCGACGTCTGTGACCTCGCCGATGGGACGAGTCAGGACTGCAACGAAAGCTCCGTACCCGACGAATGCGAAGGCGGTTGCAACTGGAACCGCCAACCGGACTCCTGCGATATTGCCGATGGCACAAGTCATGATTGCAACGCAAACGCCATCCCCGACGAATGCGACTACGACTGCAACGTCAACGGCTGGGCCGATGAATGCGACATCGCCGAAGGGCGGAGCCGGGACTGTTACGGCGCCGTCGGCAATTGCCGGGATGCCCACGCGACGCCGGGGTGCAATGATCCGGCCATCGAGACCTGCGTCTGCGATGCCGATCCGAGCTGCTGTACGACATTGTGGAATCAAGACTGCGTTTCCCTGGTCAGCGAGTTGTCTTGTGTCGGCTGTCCGGAGGGACACGCGCCCAACGGCCGACCCGATGAGTGCGAGTGCTTCACGCCGCCCTATGTCGTGCCGGGCTTTGCAAATGGCTTGACACAATTTGGATCGTCGCCGTGCTCCGGGTACATCGATCCGCGAGGCAAGAGCTCCAACGGCGTAGACCTGAACATGGGCATCACTTCGGTGACGCTGAGGTTCAGCGAACCGGTCTATTCGCCCGGCGGTCGGCCGGTGGTAGTGCAGGATTTCAGCGTGACGCAGACCGGAGGAGACCCGCCGCCCGACGTCATGGCCGTCGAAGCGCTGTCACTGACCCAATACCGTCTTCGTTTGAACCGGCCGATTGCCCCGAAAGAATGGACGACGGTCATCGCCCATGTGGAAAATGCGTGCGGCATTCCGATCTTCGGGTCCGGCGACGGCGATCGGCTGGACATCGGGTTCTTGCCCGGCGACGTGAATCAGAGCGGCTCCGTGGACATGCAGGACGTCAATGCGTTCCGGCAGCTGGCCGGCCTCCCCACTGCATCCCTTTGCGGAGGACGGCAACACTACATGGACACGAACCGCGACGGCGTCGTCCGCGTGCCGCAGGATCTGATTCGACTGCGTCAGTTGTTGGCCGGCACGCCACCGGCCACCCGGGCATGGCAGGGTCAATCGATGAATCATTCGCGACCCTGACGTCGCGCGACGGACGACGCCCGGCGTCTTGAAGCCGCTTTCACGAGCGCGAAACCGGCGTGCCGACAGAACCGTTGCTTCGCGGCGAACTGGAGTCCAGCGGAATGGCGCGCGATCGGGAGTCTCGGCGGGCTCTTGCGGGGGAAGTCGGGAGCCGGCTGCGCTTCATGGAAATCGTCTACGACGCGCGCGCGATCGCCGCGGACGTTGACAGACTTCTTAACGGCAATCCAATTCACCTGGTAAACGTCGATCCGCCATATAATGTGAAGGTCGAACCGCGCTCGAACAATGCGATCGCGGCGGGCATGTCGTCGTTTCCGGCGTCCAAGGCCAGGCGCGACGGCGGCCTCAAGCACCACCAGGCCTTCGACGTGGCCCGGCAGGGGGCGAAGAAGGCCACGCACGCCAAGCTTCGCGCCAAGGACCGTCCGCTGGCGAACGACTTCGTCTCTGACGAAGAGTTCGCTCGACTGCTGCGCCCGTGGTTCGGGCAGATAGGGCGTGTGCTCTTGCCCGGCCGGGCGGCGTATATCTGGGGCGGCTATGCGAATTGCGCCAATTACCCGGCGGCGCTGAAGGAGGCGGGTCTTTACTTCAGTCAACAGAACCGCGCCAGTTCGTGACTGGCATAGCCGCCATCGCCCACCAGAATGAACTTCCTCCGCGGAAACCAATGAATCAGCGACGCGACCATCTGCATGGTCAGACGAATGGGTGTCTTGTGCCGCCGGTGCTCGGCGCGATTCCATTCCTCCGGCCGATAGAGGGCACAGAGCACCGGCAACGCCCACGGTCGCGCGGCGAACGGGAACTTCACGTTGACGGCCAGGACCACCCACCTGTGTCCCCAGACCCAGCCCACGTGACTGTGCGTGGAACGCACCGCGTCGTGATGCCGCCCCTTGCCGTAGACCCGCTTGCCCTTGTGCTGCACGGCCGTGTCGTCCACCGGCACGACCACCGGCTGATCCGGCGGGATGAGATCGAGGATCATCCCCGCCAGACGATTCGAAAGGTACCGGGGCGGAATTCGACGAAGATTGGGACCAGGACGCCGATCCAGTGTCGGCATCGGCACCCCTTCCCGATTGGCCGACCAGGTTTGGAGATGGCCGCGGTAAAAGCGAATCCGAGGCCGTGGCCGAAGCGGTTTGAGGCCAAGGTGGGTGGGCACTCCCGGCGCTCCATGCGCTGAACGCCCGGCGTCTTGTCGCCCTGCTTGGCGTGCCCCGAACCGTCCAGGACGCCGATGGCTCCGCCGCAACCGTGCTCGTCCATCACCAACTGCTGCAACAGCCGGTTGGGGGTAACGCTGGCGGCCCATCTTCCGCCACCATCGCTTGATGCTCGCCGCCGCGAATCGCGCTGTATCGTGATCGATGCCCACGCTCACCCAGCCTTCGTTGCGCGTCAGATCATAGACGCCATACGGAATCGCTTTCTTCATCTCCGGGTCCGGGAAGTCATGCACGCGGACCTCTTCCGGCCGCCCGCGACGCCGCCACTCCCGACCGGCGTTCTTGAAATCCCCCACCAATTCCTTCTTTTTCGTGTCCACCGACACGGCCGGCTGACTCCGACGCTGAAATCGCAAGACCTCTTCATTGATATGAGCGAACTGCACATCACGGTCCGGATGGGATCCGCCCTCGCGCGTCTCGAGATGTGCCATATGCCGATCCTTCCCGGCGAGAAGCTCAACGAGTTGAGAGTAGCTGGGCCGTGCCATCCTGGCCTCGGTTCGTTGCGGCGCTCCGCGTCGCGACCCAGTCCGAATCGGTTTCGGATCGGCTTTCTCGTGAAAAAATCATGCGGCACCCCTCGCAATTCCGCGGCGGGGGAGGGTAGAATGATTTCCATTTGGCAGGTCGGATTGGCAGCGGATGCCGACCCACCCGCTTAGCTCGACTTTTGCCGTTTTCGGGAACGCTCAGAACGAGGGCCCCGCTGGTAATCTGGGCAACGCTGAGTTTTGAAACACACGCCCAATACACGGGGTTGCCAGAACTCTCGGCGAAAACCGGCGAACGCTGGAAAAATGGACGTTTCCGGGCCTCTGAAAACGGCAAAAGTCGAGCTTATCAATTACCATTAAAGTTTTGTGTAAAGGAATCATTTATGTCATATGGAAACCGAAACGATTCTTGGGAGCGGGCTTCAGAACGCGAGATGCTCGAATGGCACAGAGGGCAAGAAGAGCAGTATCAACGGGAGAGCAAGGAGAGACAGAAGCGTAACGAAATTGAGCGCGCGTGGGACTTGAGGGAAAGGGCAAAACAGAAGGAAGAATGCAGAAGGGAATTTGAAGACATGGGGCGGGGAGATGAGTTTGAGGAGTGGTGGAACCCGCCCGTTGAGCCCTTGACCCTTCGTGATTTCATTCAATTCGGCAAGAATACATTCTACTTTTGTCTTTATTTGCTCGTAGTGTTAGTTGTGGCAGGGGCATTGGTTGGGCCGGTCCTCTACCTCTACTTGGCATGCTGCGACATCTTCGAGAACATTCGGTAAACTGAGTACAACCGTTTGGAGACTTCGGGACGGAGCCCCATGCGGGAAACCAGCCAGCGTAGGCGCAATCACCCACCCTACCCGTCTATTCCTTATACGTCTCCACCAGATGCTTCACCACGCCCGGGTCGGCGAGGGAGTGGAACTTATCGGGGAGGAAACGGGGACATTCTACTTTTCTAGGCGCTGCGACGTTCGGGTGCCGGGTGGCCCATCCATCCGTGGCGGCGGATGGGTGGGGTCACGAGGATTCCCGCGGCCCTCTGAAACTCACCATCGAATCGGCCATGCCCCGTCCCCATCCATCGCCAAGACGCTACGGTCATGAAACTCACAAAACCGGCAGCCGCTCCATTTCCAATCTGCGGCGTCCGTGACCAGCACGCGCAGGATTCGCGATTGGTAATCCTCGCGCGTGGCTTCTCGTTTGGGGTGTTCCACGGTGCCCAACGTATCCGATTTCGGGAGACGTTGCTTGATCGTTTTTGCGGGTTTTGGGTTTCCGCGACGCCCATCGCGACGGCGGCGGTTTCCGGCCGGAGACGATCGGGAGGGCCGGTCGCAGTTCAGTGTGCGACGGTTTGGGGCAGGCGGCGCGGGCGGCGCGGCGCCGGTCGAACGACCCTGGTGATGTGCGGTGCGATTGCCGGAGCGGCAGGGACGGGTGATTCGTGGTCAACGAGATCCTCGCCGCCGACGGTCGTCGACTCGGACGGGGTTTCCGTGTTCGGGCGATTGGCGTGCCGTTCGGTGGCACGTCGATGGGCCGCGGCGGAGCGGTTGATGCCGTCGAGGGCGGCGACCTTGTAGCACTCGGCCAATGTCGGATAGTTGAACACGTTGTCAACGAAATACTGCACCGTCCCGCCCAGGGCGATGACGGCCTGCCCGATGTGGACGAGTTCGGTGGCGCCTTCGCCGATGACGTGGACGGCAATCAGCCGCCGGGTGTCCTGCGTGAAAATGAGTTTGAGCATGCCGGTCTGATCGCCGAGCAACTGCCCGCGGGCGATCTCGCGGTAGCGGGCCACGCCGACCTCGTAGGGCACCTGATCGCGGGTCAGTTGATCCTCGGTGGGTCCGACCATGGAGATTTCCGGAATGGTGTAGATTCCATAAGGCATGGCGGCGGAGACGGTCGGGCACGGTTGTCCGAACGCGTGGCAGGATGCCAACCGGCCCTGCTCGGCGCTGGTGGACGCCAGCGCGGGGAAACCGATGACGTCGCCCGCGGCGTATATGTGCGGGACGGCGGTGCGAAACTGCGAATCGACGCGAAGCCGGCCGCGCTCGTCGGCGGAAAGACCGGCCGCGTCGAGGTCGAGAGACTGAGTGGCGCCCTGGCGTCCGACGGCGAAGAGGAGTGAGTGGGCACAGAGGCGTTTGCCGCTCTCCAGAACGGCGGTGACGGCGGATTGATCGGTGGAGACGTCGGCGACGGCCTCGCCAAGACACAGGCGAACGCCGAGCTGGCGGACGTGGTATTGCAGCGCCTCGGCGATTTCGGCGTCGATGAACTCGAGCAGTCGGGGACGCTGATCTATGAGGGTGACGCGCGTGCCGAGGGCGGCCAATGTGCAGGCGTATTCGACGCCGATGACTCCGCCGCCGACGATGATCATCGAACGGGGGACGGTGTCGAGTTCGAGAATTCCGTCGGAGTCAATGATCCGACCGCGCTCGAACGGAATGTTGTCGGGACGGGCGGGCATGCTTCCGACGGCGATAAGAAAGACGTCGGCGGAGACGATATCGCTGCCGCCGGAGGCGTCGATGCAGAGCATGTGGGAGTCGACGAACCGGGCCGCGCCGAAGCGCATCTCGACGTCGTTGCGCTGCATCTGGGCCTTGATGACGTCGATTTCGTGACGCACGACGTGCTCGCAGCGGAAGATCAGGTCGTGCATGGTGATGTCTTTTTTCACCAGGTAGCTGGCGCCGTAAATACCGCGCATGCGGTAGCCGGTCAGATGCATGACCGCTTCGCGCATGGCCTTGGAGGGAATGGTGCCTGTGCGGATGCACGCGCCGCCGACGGCGGGTTCGCGTTCGATGGCCACGACGCGTTTGCCCATTTTAGCGGCGTTAATGGCCGCCTTTTGGCCCGCCGGTCCGGTGCCGATGACGGCGAGGTCGTAGTGGGAGTGCATATCGGTCCCTTTCGCGTTGGTCGCATGGGCCTGTACCGCCCGGGCGCGGAATTCCCATACGTCATCGACCCGCGGGGAGGCGGGCTGTTGAACCGCCGCGGGCGGTTTCGTTGAACCGCCGCGGGCGGGCTTGTTGAATCGGACGCGGCGGTTGACCTCACGTCCAATAGTAAGACGCGGGAACACGGCCGACGCACTCCGCACGCCGGGCATTCACCGTTTGCGGGCCGGAATCGACGGGTCTACGATGTCGCTCACGGCTGGGGCGGTTTCGGCCGAGACCGCCGTCGGTTACGGATTGCCAGCAATGAGCAAAGCGAAGTCCAGAGCCACGGACGACAAGCGAACCACCGGCAAACGCAACGTTACCTCTACCGGACGACCATCGGCGCTGGTCGATACGCGTATCATCTACTGCGGTGATTGCCTCGACCAACTCCGCAGGCTGCCCGATGGCTGGGTGGATTTGATCTACATCGACCCGCCGTTCAACAGCAACCGCAACTACGAGGTCTTCTGGGGCGAGGCGAGGGAAAAGCGGGCCTTCGAGGACCACCACACGCCCCGCCGACTACAGAACCACTGGTGCTGTATCCACATCATTGACAATCGTTCCCTCCTCGACAACCCGGACAAACACGGCTATGTTTTGAACGAAAAAACCTATACGTCTCAACGCGGAAAGAGTCGCCAATGGATATGAACTGGGTCACCATCGTCGTCGGGGTCGCTATCGTCGTCGCGGTCGGTCTGGTCATCGTCTTTTTCCGCAAGCATTCGAACGTGAAGGGTTCGATGACCGGCCCGGGCGGAATGGGCATGAGCTTCGAAGCCGGCGGTCGCCAGCAGAAGCCGGTGCCGCACGTACCGCCTGAGCAGTGCCCGTGCGTGTGGCAGTCCTGGTCGTACGTCGCCCGCCGTTGTACACTACGTTCCTAAGTCATTCACCGGTGACACAAATGAGGAGACTGCGACATGGACCCCGTCACTCTGGCCGTTCTTACCTCCGGCGTCGTCGCCCTCGGGGCTGAGTCCGCCAAGGGACTCGCCTCCAAAGTCGGCGAAGACGCCTGGATCGCGATCAAGGGCCTCTTCGGATGGAAGAAGCAACCCCCCGATCACGAACTCGCCCACAACGTCGCCGAATCCTTGAACAACGACCCCCGCCTCGCCCAACAGGTTCTGCAACTGCTGCAGCGCCAATCCACCGGAACCGGCTCCACCCTCGTCCGATCCATCAATGCCGACAAAGTCGTCGTCGCCAACCGCATTAACACGGTCAACATGTAATCCGGGACCGGATGGCGACAAAACAGAAAACGCGGTCGTCGGTGCAGTCTCGGCTCAGACCGCTGTCGCTTTGCCTGATCTGATCACGAGGTTCTAATGGCAAAACGAAAGCCCACTCCGAAAGAAACTGTAACTGCCGTCCTCACCAAGAGTCGGCGCAGGTGCTGCCTATGCTTCTTCTATGATGGCGATCTTCGCGAGAAGCCCGGCCAGCTTGCCCACCTCGACCACGATCCTTCCAATTCCGTGGAGGACAATCTTGCCTGGCTCTGCTTGCCTCACCATGACAAGTACGACTCCAAGACCTCACAGTCCAAAGGCTTGACCATCGAAGAGGTCAAACACGCCCGCGATCGGTTGTACAAGAAGCTCGAACAAACCGGACCCCACGACCCCTCATCCGCGCCGCATGTGGGCGAAGGCGCCGTGAAGGAACCTAAACAACGCCCCCTGGTCGACGAGATGATCGCCAAAAAGGGCGTCGTAGTGGGTGGCGACGCCACTGTAAGTATCTACGAATCCTCCGCGCCGCCCGCCGCTCAACCACCGAAGTCGCATCAAAAGCCCCCGCGCAACCTCCCCGAAAAATATGACAAATTCGCCGGCCGCGAACGCGAACTCACCGAAATCCACGAGCGCCTGTCCAAAAAATCCTCGCTCGGCGTCACCCAGCAGACCGCCGCTCACGGCCACGGCGGCTTCGGCAAGACCTCCATCGCCCTCGAATACGCCTGGCGTCATCTCAAGGACTATCCCGGCGGCCTCTTTGTCCTCCTTTGCGACCGCGACCTGCTGTTTCCAGCGATCGCGAATCTCGCTGACCACCTCGGCATCCCCGAAGCCGATGCTCCCGAAAAAACGGCCCTCCTCGTCAAGGCCCATCTCGAATCTGGTATGCGCTCCCTGCTCATTCTCGACAACGTCCGCGACGCCAGGCAGTGGCAAGATACCGAATGGTCCCGGTTCCTGCCCGCCGGCAACTGCCGCCGCCTCATCACCACCCGCGCCCCGCGCCTGCCCGGCGTGGACATGTACCCCATCGAGCGCCTCACCCACGACGACGGCATCGACCTGATCGCCCAATTCCGCCCCGACGCGAAGGACCCCGCGAATCGCGAGATCGTCGGCGCGATCGTCGAGTGGCTCGACGGCTGGGCCGTTGCCCTCACCGTCGTCGGCGTTTACATGTCCATTCACCCCGGTCTATCCTGGTCCGCCTACCGGGAATCCCTCAATCAAAAGGGTCTGGGCGCCGTCCGCTCCACCGAGGCCCGCGTCCACGACGTAGGCGGCCTGCCCGACCGCTACGAAAAACGCACCGACGCCATCTGGGATGAAACCGTCCAAGCGTTACGCCCCGAACAACGCCGCGCCCTGGAATTCGCCGCCCTTCTCCCCGAGGACACGGTGCTGACACTCTGGCTTTGCCGGTTGTTGGAACACGACGATGTTGAACTCCCGACAAACCCCGGCTACGAGTCCGACCCCGCCCGCCCGGTGGTCGACGAGCTGGTCCGTTTGCGTTTGCTTCGTCCCGTCGAACAAGCCGCCGATACCTTCGCCCTCCACCGCCTCCTCCGCGCGCGGCTTCTCGAACGCCTCGCCGAGGATCCTTCTCTTCAGGATCGTCTCTGGACTTCCATCGTCGCCCTCGCCGAACTCCGCGGGCGGGAATCGCATCAGCACATCACCAACCCGTCCCTCCGCGCCGAACTGTCTCCGCTTCTGGCCCTGAGCCGCGCCTTGTTCGACAACGGACGCATGATCCCAGCGGGTTCCCTGGCCAACTGGATTTTCTCCCCCCTGTTCGCCCTCGCCCGCTTCGGCGAGGCCGAGACTTCCCTAACCCGCTTCGTCATCGACAACCGATGCACAATTGAGAAGGACGACCCAAGCGAAGGCGCGACGCTTCTGTCCAACCTGGCCCAATTGCTCAAGGCCACCAACCGCCTCGCCGACGCCGAACCCCTCATTCGCCGCGCCCTCGACATCGACGAAAAGGCCCACGGACCCAACCACCCCAACGTCGCCACCGCCCTCAACAACCTGGCCCAATTGCTCAAGGCCACCAACCGCCTCGCCGACGCCGAACCCCTCATGCGCCGCGTCGTCGAAATCTTCGAAACGTCCTACGGCAACAACCACCCCAACGTCGCCACCGCCCTCAACAACCTGGCCCAATTGCTCCAGGCCACCAACCGCCTCGCCGAGGCCGAACCCCTCATGCGCCGCGCCCTCGACATCGACGAAAAAGCCTACGGACCCAACCACCCCGAAGTCGCCAGAGACCTCAACAACCTGGCCGCATTGCTCCAGGACACCAACCGCCTCGCCGAGGCCGAACCCCTCATGCGTCGCGCCCTCGACATCGACGAAAAGGCCTACGGACCCAACCACCCCGAAGTCGCCACAGACGTCAACAACCTGGCCGCATTGCTCCAGGCCACCAACCGCCTCGCCGACGCCGAACCCCTCATGCGCCGCGCCCTCGACATCGACGAAAAGGCCTACGGACCCCACCACCCCAACGTCGCCACCGACCTCAACAACCTGGCCGCATTGCTCCAGGCCACCAAC
>JABFSN010000189.1 GCA_013140575.1 Phycisphaerales bacterium
ACGTTGGGCCCCACGCCGCTCTCTCCGCCCCCGCGCCCCGACTGCGTGTCCGTCGTGTTGCTCGACTCTTCCGATACCGCCGGCTCCCCGTACGTAATCTCCCGCGTTTGCTTCTGCGCCGTGTCCAGTTGCACCGCCACCGAAACGCGCACTCCCCCGATGTACGACAGGTGCGACAACAGTTTCTTCCGGTAGTAATCCTCCGTCTTGATCGTCTCTTGCAGAATCCCCTGCCCGAATTGACTCTCCGGATCGGGCGGGCTGAAACTCCGTAGCGTCGCCCCATCCACCACCGACACGCGATGAATCGCCAGACCCGGAACCGCCCCCGCCACGATCGTCGCGCACGACTTGACGATCTCCGCGTCCAGCTCGAATCCCGGCGCCATCGTCACCTGTATGGACGCCGTCGGCACGTTGCTCGCCGCCTGCATCCGCCGGTCCGTGTTGTCCGTGATAAACACGCCCGCGGACTTGACCATCCGCGACGACATGATCACCTTCGCCAGCTCGTTCTGCAGCGCCACCCGACGCCGGAAATGGTTCTCCGACTCCGGGCGGAACGGCGAATCGTCCTCGATCAACTTCGCGAACGTGACGCTCGTGTCCGCCGGCAGCGCCCCCGCCGCCTGCAACTTCCAGAACAGCTCGTGCCGCTCGTCCGGTCGCACGAACACATGGTCGCCGACGATCTTGTACCGTCCCTCCGCCAGCGACTGCCGTGCCACCGCCATCTGATCCACGCTCAGCGGCTCTTCCAGCAGCCGCACGTACTCCGGCTCCGCCGACCAGCGCATCAGCCACACGAACGAACCCACAATTACCACCACGCACAGCCCGATCGCCAGCCGCTGCGACGCCGTCAAATCCGACAACTGCGTGTTGATCCGCTCGATTATTCGCTTCAACGCTTCCATGCTCGTCCGTTCGATCCATCCCTGATCGCCAACCTACTCTTCGCCCCTCCGTCCCTTCGCCCCTCCGTCCCTTCGTCCCTCCGTCCCTTTGTCCCTTCGTCCCTTCCTCCTACACCCTCATCTGCTGGATCTCCCGATACGCCTCCACCAGTCGATTCCGAACCTCCATCAACATGTCAAACGCGATCCCCGCCTTGTTCGACGCCGCGAACACCTCCGCCATCTGATCCGTCTCCCCCGTCAGCAACCGCTGCACCCCCGCATCCGCCTCCTTTTGCAGCCGGTTGACCTCGTTCAGACTGTCTACCATCACGTCTTTGAACGACTTCTCCGGAACCGCCCGGGCGCCAGCACCTCCCGCGGCGGGCAACGGCCCGACTCCCGGCAAACCAATTTGCGCAACCGATTGAACGCCCATCACGCCCTCCCTCTCGCCACGGTTCGCATTCCGAACTCTCCACCTGTCGCAATCTCAGCACCTCTCTCTATCCCTCTGTCCCTCTGTCCCTTCGTCCCTCAGTCCCTTCCTCAAGCAATCAACCGCAACGCCGCCGCACCCATGCTCTTCGTAATCTCCATCACCGTCACATTCGCCTCATACGCCCGCGTCGCCGCCATCGCGTTCACCATCTCCGTGCTCAAATCCACGTTCGGATACCGCACATATCCCTTGTGCGGCCCCGACTGCATCGCGTCCGCGTGCGACGGATCGAACTCCATCCGAAACGGCGACGGATCCCGCGCAATCTGTTGAATATGCACCCCCGCCCCCTCTTTCCCCATCGCCGGATTTCCTTCCGCGAAAACGGCAATTCGCCGCCGAAACGGCTCTCCGTTCACTCCCCGCGTCGTGAACATGTTCGTAATATTCCCGGCAATAACATCCAGATTCGTTCGCTGCGCCCTCAACCCCGACGCGCTGATATCAAGTGCCCCAAACATGCCCAGTCCCTTCGTCCCTCTGTCCCTTCGTCCCTACGTCCCTCGCCCTATACCGCTCCCCGTATCGCTTTCTGAATCCCGTCAAACTGCCCCTTCAACAGGGTGCTCACCGCCTGATACGCCATCGCGTTGTCCGCCAGGTCCGTCATCATTTGCTCGATCGACCCATTCGTCCCGTCATGAAATTGCAGGTGTTCGATCGGCAAATCCGTCGGCGTCACCGTCAATCGCCCATTCGCTTCCGACCGGAACTGCTGCGTCGACGGCAGCATCAGCGTTTTGTGTGGATCGGATCCCTTCGCGTCTAATGCCGTACGCAATGCCTTTTCAAACGCCCCCGTATCCAATTGCTTCGTCTTGTAACCCGGCGTCTGCCAGTTCGCGACGTTCTCCGCGATCATCTTGTGCCGCGCCTCGATGAACGTTAGACCGGCGATCAACGCCGGCGTCGCCCCTCGATTCGTCAGGTCCGACAGAAACATTCCTGGCCACTCTCCACTTCCGAGCCGCCGTATCCGCAGTCCGACGACCGCCGGTCACTGCGTTCTCGCGTCACCTGTCGCAAGCCCCATCACAAACCGCTCGTTTTCGCACCAGTCCGCAACGACTCCACGACCATCCCGATGCACGTTCCGTTCCGTTTAACCCCCCCACCGGCGCATCACTCCGTCGCTCTCTTCCCGTCACCCCGCGCAATCTCTGCACGGCAACTGCCAACCCCGCGCAGATACTGCGCCCCGCGATTCTATTCTCCCCCCTTCGTGCCTCCGTGCCTCCGTGCCTCCGTGCCTTCGTGCCTCACTCCTGTTCCAATGCCTACACTAAAACACCCCCTCTAACTCCCCAACCCTTGTCCCCGTCCGCTCCGACGCTGCCTCGCCTTCCCGCCACTGTTTCAACTTCAACCCCAGCGTCCGCACGCCCATCCCCAACGCCCGCGCCGACCGAACGCGATGCCCGCCATGCTCCCGCAACGTTCGCTCGATCAACTGCCGTTCCATGTCCTCCAGCATCCGACCCGGCCGCAACGCCCCCGTCCGGTCCGACGCCAATTCCCCACACCCCAACAACGCCGCCACATCCCCCAACCGGATCACCTCTTCCGTCGTTGTCGCCACAGCCCGCTGACACAGATTCTCCAGCTCCCGAATGTTCCCCGGCCAGCGATACCCCTCAAACGCCGCCATCGCCGCACGCTCCATC
>JABFSN010000024.1 GCA_013140575.1 Phycisphaerales bacterium
GGTGGTCAGCGGGATGCCGGTGCGGCAGGGGGATCGGGTGGGGGTCGGCGATCGGCTGGTGAAACTGAACGACGGTACGTTGCGCTTCGAGCTGGCGGAGGCGGAGGCGTTGCTGGCGGCGCGGGAGAAGCGGGTGTGGCAATGGTCGTTCGAGGTGGACCGGGTCAAGAACCTGTTCGACGTGGCGCAGGCGAATGACAAGGAGTGGCGCGACACGCAGGCCGATTTCGAGGTGGCCCGGCATGGGGTGGCGGAACAACAGGCGGTGGTGTCGCGCTTGAAGAGCAACCTGGCCAAGACGGAGATTGCGGCGCCGTTCGCGGGTCACGTGATTGCGTTGCACACGGAAGTGGGGCAGTGGGTGGAGCACGGCGGCGCGGTGGTGGAGATGCTGGACCTGTCGCGGGTGCTGGTGCGGGTGGAGGCGCCGGAGTTCGCGTATGCGTTCGTTCAGGTCGGTCAACCGGTGACGGTGGGGATCGACGCGCTGAAGGCGATTCGGTCGGGGACGGTGCAGCACATCATTCCGCAGGCGGACGCCCATGCGCGGACGTTCCCGGTGGAAATCGTGGTGGACAACGCCGACGGGGCGCTGGCCAGCGGCATGTTCGCGCGGGCGACGGTGCGGTCGGGCGCGAATACGGAATTGCCGGCCGTGCCGAAGGACGCCATTGTGGAACGTGACGGGGTGCGCTATGTGGGGATGGTGATTGCGGGGCAGGAGGGCGGATCGGCGGCGGTGTTGTCGCCGGTGACGACGGGTGCGGACGTGGGGGATTGGGTGGCGATCACGTCGGACAATCTGCGGCCGGGGATGGACGTGGTGATCCGGGGGAATGAGGGGCTGCTCCCGTTCCCGATGCCGATTCGGATTGTGGACGAGCATGGGACGCCGGTGGGGAAGGCGACGGGGGCGAGTGGGCGGTAGGGAGTCTTCGACCAGTCGCGGTCTCGCGGCGGAAGAAGGCGTTGGCGAAGCGACGACAGCGTATTGTTCGAAGAACCCGCCCGCGGTGGTCTGTCGAGTTTTCGTTTTCGGGTGACCGGACGCAACGCAACGCGCGGGTCTGCCGCCCCTCCGGGGCTTTTTCGTGGGGGATGACGGGTCCGGGGGCTGACGCCCCCGGCTATTGACTGTCGCCCCTTCGGGGCTGCGCGAAAAGCGAAGTGTGACGGTCTATTAGTGGTGCCATCCACCCGAAAATGCGGTTCGGGTGGCACGGACACCGGTGCTTCGTTGTCCGTGCGTGGGTGCAAGCGGCGCCGAGATGGCGCACCCAGGCGCAACACTGGCAAGCGGGTACGCTTGCCAGTGCCACCCGCGGAATCAGTTGGATCGGTCCACTGGTGATGCGACGCACCTTGTTCTTGGGGTTGAACCGAATGGGAAGAACCGCGTTTCACCGCCTAAATAAGGGCACACAAAAGGGAAACCGAGTTTCGTGCGCCCTCCGGGCGGAAGGGAATGGGGAATCCGATCCAGGGGCTGAAGCCCCTGGCTAAGACCGTACGCCCTACGGGCGAGAACGAAGAGGAAGAGGGACACGGAGGGCGCGTTCACCAGGGACTGAAGTCCCTGGCTACGATCGTGCGACCTACGGGCGAAGAGACGGCGGGTAAAACCCGCCCTACGATCGGGTTCGACGGGCGACCTCGTGACCGTGGCACTGCAGATTGCTGAACAGTTACGAGATTTCAAATATGGGATTTCAGATTTGAGGTTTCGAGACCACGTGGGCTGACGATCATGGGCATCATTCGATTCGCCATTGACAACCCGGTGAAGGTGGCCGTCGCGGTCATTTTGGTGTGTCTTTTCGGCATACTGGCGGTGGTGGAGCTGCCCCGGCAACTGACGCCGGACATGGACCGGCCGGTGGTGACGGTGGAGACGAGCTGGTCGGGGGCCAGCCCGCAGGAGGTGGAAAGCGAGATCATCGACCGGCAGGAGGAGAAGCTGAAGAGCGCGTCGGGGCTGAAGAAGATGACGGCCGAGGCGCGGGAGAACCACGCGAAGGTGACGCTGGAGTTCGGCGTGGGAGTGGATCAGGACATCGCGTTCCGGGAGGTGTCGGAGAAGTTGCGGCAGGTGACCGGCTATCCGATGGAGGTGGACGAGCCGACGGTGACGGCGGGCGACGACGACATGTCGCGGACCATCGCGTGGTTGATGTTGCGCGGGAACGCGGACATCGACGTCACGGAGTTAAAGACGTTCGCCGAGGATCGGGTCAGGCCGGTTTTGGAACGGGCGGACGGGATCGCGTCGGTGGCGGTGTACGGGGGGCGGGAGCGGGAGATGCAGGTGATCGTCGATCCGCACAAGCTGGCGGCGGCGGAGATCAGCCTGCGGGATGTGGAACGGGCGTTGCGGCGGCGGAACCTAAACGTTTCCGGGGGGACGATCAACCAGGGCAAGCGGGACTACACGTACCGGACGATGGGGGAGTTCACGTCGGCCGAGGAGATCGCGGGGGCGGTGATCGCGGAGCGGGCGGACGGGGCGGTGCGGCTGCGGGACGTGGGTCGGGTGGTGGATGGGTTCCGCAAGCAGTTCGCATTCGTGCGGAGCCAGGGGGAGTACGTTCTGGCGTTGCCGTGCCGTCGGGAGACGGGGGCCAACGTGCCGGCCACGATGGACCGGCTGAAGGAACAGATACGCCTGGTGAATGAGGAGGTTCTGCCGTCGAAGCACCCGGGCTTGCGGTTGGAGCAGACGTACGACGAGACGGTGTACATTACGTCGGCATTGGATTTGGTGAAGGACAACATCGTGGCCGGCAGCGTGCTGACCGTTGTGGTGTTGATCCTGTTCTTGCGGAGTCTTTCGGCCACGGGCATCGTGGCGATTTCGATTCCCATTTCGGTGATGGCAACGTTTTTGATGATCGGGGCGCTGGGGCGGACGCTGAACATCGTGATGCTGGCCGGTCTGGCGTTCGCGGTGGGGATGGTGGTGGATAACTCGATCGTGGTGCTGGAGAACACGTTCCGCCACCGGCAGATGGGCAAGTCGCGGGCGGACGCGGCGTTCGACGGGGCGCGGGAGGTGTGGG
>JABFSN010000148.1 GCA_013140575.1 Phycisphaerales bacterium
AAGAGCGATACTGGTGTCGTTTTCGCTGGTGCGAGAATTCGCTGGTGCAAGAATCCTTTCTCGCACCCACTCTTCGCGGGAATCCCGTCCCGCGAATTCCCCCAACCCCGCCCCCGGTTTGATGCCGTCCTCCATCGCGGGTAGAAATGCCCGCCGGTCAACGTATGAATCCTTCATCGCCGCCCGACTGGTCCCTCGTTCATTTCGACGTGCCCTGCGCCCGTTGCGGCCGCGACCTCCGCGGTCGGACCGAACCGACGTGCCCCGACTGCAAACTCGAATTCGACTGGTCCGACGCCGTCCCCCTCGAACGCATGACATGCGGTCAATGCGGCTATCAGCTCTTCGGCTTGTCCAACACAATCTGCCCGGAATGTGGCACGCCGTTCACATGGGAAAACGCCCTGGCCGCGTATCACCGCGGCAAAACCAACCTGTTCGAGCATCACTGGCGAAGGCGTCCCGTGCGGTCATTCGTCCGCAGCTTCCGTTATGCTCTTCGTCCCGCCCGTCTGTGGCGAGAAGTCAGCCTCCACGACCAGCCACCGGTCGGACCGCTGATTGCCCTGGCGGTCATCGCTACGGCTACGGCCATGGGCATTTCCATTGCTGTGCATGTGCTATCGATGGTCATTCTTTACAACGTCGCTGTCCCATACGCGTTTCCCGGTCAATCGTGGGCCGTCAATACCGTTTGGGGGGCCGTTCGCGCCGCTGCCGGTTATCCGTACTGGATGCGCGAGTTCGCAACTGCGGTGACATGGGTTGTGTGCATCCTCGCCTCGCTTATGCTCTTCCGGCAGTCGATGCGCCGCTACCGCGTGCGTAACGATCACATCATCCGCGCGTGGGCCTACGTCGCACCGCTTCAGCTCATCGTCTTCGCTTGCCTGTGGGGCGCGATGGGGCTTGCCGCCGGCCCGGCTGCGATCATCTTCAACATCGAAATTATGATGGACACATTCAATTGGTTGTTCGTCACGCCCTTCATTGTTCAGATTGTCCTGGTGACCCGTTCGATGGCGCTGGCCTACCGGCACTACCTGCGCATGGACCACGCGTGGGCTGTGGCCATATCGGCGCAGATCATCGCCCTGTTGGCGACACTGATAGTGCTTGCAAACATTACCCTGTGAACGGAATTACATGAATCGATCAATCATGCGTGGGGTCGGCGCCGCTCCGAATCAGAACCCGCCACGCAGTATGCGTCCGGCGTCCCGCAGGCACCCGCTGATTGTATCCCGGCACTTCGTATGTGTTTCGCGTCCCGCAGGGACGCACTGAATATAGCCCAGCACTTCAGTGCTGGGATGACGCCTCGTGTTTGATTCCTTTAGTCCCGAAGGGACGGCTGAAACGAAGGCGGCGTTTCAGCCGTCCCTACAGGACTCCAAATGCAAGAATCGCCCGCGAACCCCGCGTTGAAACGCGGGGCTACATTCATGCCAGCCTCTGGCACCAAGCCCCCATCGAGGCGATAGACACGTGCGCCACGTGAGCGACGGGCCGAACGAAAAACACGGGCGCGGGGTCTTGATGAACGCCGCGGCTTTGTGCGTGCTCGGCCAAGAAAAAAACCGCGGCCTCGCGGCGCGGTCTGGAATGAACATTGTGAAGGTCGCCGACCCGACGATTACCGCCGGCGGCGAAGCGCCAGCAGGCCGGCGCCGATTAGGAACGCCGTCGCCGGTTCCGGAACCACGGCCAAACGGAAATCGAACGAGCCGAAGAAATCGGACGGGACGTTGTGGGGCGCGTTCAACGCGCTAAACGCACCGCCCGCCTCCAGTGTGTATTGCCCCGGTTGCAGAACGCCAGCGGCCAGGATCGACGACGCCCCGCCGGAAAACACGAAATTGACCAGATCCCCGCCGGGTCCGGTCAGCCGGAATCCGGCCGACACCGCCCCAAACCCCGGGGTGCCTTCGGAAAACAGACTCGCCTGAGCCGTGTACGCCACCGCCTCGCTGATGAAAAACGTGACCAACAGCGCCGAGTCGGCGATCACCACGTCCAGCCCGTCGACGCCTTCGTCCAGCGCCGACGCGGCCACCGCGCCATGACCGCTGATCTCGAACGGCGACAATTCGGAAAACTGGGTCGCTTCGGCGTGCGCGGTCGCGACATGCGGCAACGACGCATCGGCCGACACGAACGCATCAAACACGTTGAAATCGGGTGCGGACTCGGTGTTTTGCTCGAGATCGTGCGACCCGCCGAACACCACGCCCGCCACCGCAGCCACGCTGCGGTCCTGCGAAATAAACGAAATCGCATCGGCCGAGGCGGTTTTCACCGCGCCCGCCGCGACAACCGCTACCGCGAACAGTCCACGCAATCCCCTGCAGCGCATTCTCCCACCTCCGCCTCGCCTGTTAACCCCGTTGCTGTACAATCACCCCACGCGGGTCGGAACCGCAATGTGTATCCTACAGCCCCCTGCTCCCTATTTCAACACCCCAAACGCCACAAGCCAGTCATGCGAGCAGGGATTTCTTGGCCGCTTCCAACGTGGGGACGATTTCAAACCAGTTATTCAGCCGGGTAACCTCGAAAACCCCCATCACAAACGCGGACGGCGCTGCCAAAACCAGCCTCGACTTGTTCATTCTGGCCCGGACCACCGCGTTGATCAGCTCGCTCAATCCCAGCGAGTTGATCTGCTTCAATTGAGACATTTCCACCGCCACGCGGGCGTTCGGCTCCAATATCAGCGGCTGCAACTGCTCGGCCAGTTTCGTTTCGTCGCCCAAATCAAAATCACCCTTTAATTTTGCGACATGTATTCGTCCTTCTTTTTCGATCGTGATTTCCATTGGATGCAATTCCCGTGCCGCCCCATCCTCGCGCCGCTAGCGCTCCAGATTCACCGGCGTTTTACGCCGCAGCACCTTGCGAAGCAACAGGTAATTCTCGGATTCGAACATGGTCACCTCGCCGGATACGACATATAGGACACCTTCGCTGGCGGCCTCCGTTTCGCGGACCATTCGTTCCAGCAGTTGATTGGGGAGCAACCGGATCGGCGCCATGGGCGCGGCAGCCGAATCCGACTCGAACCGCAGCATCCGCCAGGGGCCTTCCTCGCTCAGTCGACCGACGTAATCGGTGATGTACTGACCTTCGCGAAGCAGCGACCCGTCGGGCGTCCCATCACCCGCCGCGGCGGTCGCACCCACGGGCCGCACCGGCTCGTCGACCGGCGTCTGCTTTTTGAACATTTGAATGATTTCTTCCTGCGTGGGAGCGTGCCCGTCCCGACCGGCCGCCGGAACCGATTCCTTCGGCGCCACGTCGGCTTCGGTCTTTCCGGCGGCTGGATCCATCGGCGAATGCTCTTCCTGCGGGGATGCCGCGTCGGGCTTGGCCTCCGGTTTCTTCGCGGGAGCCGGTTTCGCCGGCATTGGCTTCGCCTCTTCCGGCTTTTTCTCGTGCTTCGGCGCGGAATCGCCGGACTTCTTTGGCGGCGGCGCTTCGTGTTGAGCGCGGGCGATCCGCTCCGCGCCGACAAGGAACAACACCATCGAACCGACCAGCATGATGTGCCGCATCGTCGTTTCTCCCGGACGGCAATCGCACCCGTCCCGCCTAACCCTCACCCATCACGATCCGCCGTCGGCATTCAGCGCCGCGACGAATTCCGCGACGCCCGTCGCCGGTTTCGTGCATACGTATCCCCGGCAGACGTAGCCCGTCGGTTTTCCGTCGACCCGCTTCTTGCCCCGCAGCAGCGGCAACTGCCCGGCGACCGCCGTCGCCGACGATTCGTCGGCCGCGAACGTCACCACCTTGTTCGGCCGATAGCCCTCGTGAACGGCCCGCAGCATGGCCCGCGTCTGCGGCGCGTCCGGCGCTCCGACGACGGCGATCTCCTTGGTCGCCGCATGATAGAAATCGGCCGCGCACAGCATCCGCTCGAATTGCGCCGGCGATTGCCCAACCTGCGCCGCGAACGCCCGAAACACAGATTCCGCCCGCTCGCGGTATTCCGGCTTGTGGACCAGAACCGCCAGACGCAGCAAATTCAATGCCGCCACCGAATTGCCCGACGGAATGGCCCCGTCGCTGGCGTCCTTGGTTCGGACGATCAGCTTCTCGCCGTCCGTCGCGGTCATGAAAAACCCGCCGTGCTCATTATCGGCATACCGCGAGATCATGTCGTCGGTCAGCGCCACGGCCTCGCGGATCCACCGCGGATCGAACGTGGCCTCATACAGATACAACAGCCCCTCGACGAAAAACGCGTAGTCGGTCAAATAGCCGGTCAATCGCGACCGGCCTTGCCGATGGCTGCGCAGCAACCGACCGTCGGCACGCATCTGCTTCAAGACGAAATCGGCCGCCCGCGCCGCCGATTCCGCGTAGCGCGGCTCGTCGAACGCCTGCGCCCCCTTGGCCAGCGCCGCGATCATCAGCCCGTTCCATTCCGTCAAAATCTTGTCGTCCAACCCCGGCGGCACGCGTTTTTCCCTCGAGGCCAGCATCTTGCCGCGCATGACTTGCAAACGGCGGCCCAGTTCACTCGAATCGATCCCGTTCAGCTTGGCCACCGTTTCCACATCGCGTTGGACATTCAAAATGTTCTTCGCACCGGGCGGGGCGTGCCCCCGCGATTCAAACCAGTTGCCCGATTCGGTGACGTCGTAATAGGAACAAAACAACCGGGCATCGTCATCGCCCAGCACCTCGGCCGCCTGCTCGATGGTCCAGATGTAGTACTTGCCCTCCATGCCCTCGCTGTCGGCGTCGCGCGTGGAATAGAATCCGCCCTCCGGCGATTGCAGATCGCGCAGCACATAATCAAAAATGCCCCGCGCCGTTTCGCGAAACAACGGCTCGCCGGTCATCTGAAACGCGTCGACGTAGATCGCCCCGACCAGCGCCTGGTCGTACAGCATTTTCTCGAAATGCGGCACCAGCCATTGCGGATCGGTGCTGTACCGGCAAATTCCGCCGGCGAGGTGATCGTATATGCCCCCGCGGGCCATCTTCGACAGCGTCAGTTTCACCGCGTCGATCAATCGCGAATCCGGCTTGCGCCGATGAACCCGCAGCATCAACTCCATGGCCATGCTCGGGGGAAACTTGTTCCCGTCGCTGGACAACCCACCGTCGGTCATGTCGAAATGCCCGACCAACATTCGTGCCGTCCGATCGACCGCGTCGGCGTCGATCGCGGCGTCGCCGGCCCGCGCCTGCCCCGCCCATTCCGACAGATAGTCCGACATCTGCTCGCCGGATTCCAACAGCCGGTTGCGGTCGGTCTTCCACAGCTCCGCGATCTGCGTCAGCGCCCGTTCAAATTGCGGCCGCGGAAAATAGGTGCCCGTGAAAAACGGCTTGCCGTCCGGGGTGATGAACACGGACATCGGCCAGCCCCCGTGACCGGTCATGCGCATGGTGGCCTGCATGTAGATTTCGTCGATGTCGGGCCGCTCCTCGCGATCCACCTTGATGGACACGAACGACGCGTTCAGCAGCCCGGCGATTCCCTCGTTTTCGAATGATTCGTGCTCCATCACGTGGCACCAGTGGCACGCCGAATATCCGATGCTCAGAAAAATGGGCTTGTCTTCGTCGCGGGCCTTCTTCAGCGACTCGTCGCCCCATTCAAACCAGTCGACCGGGTTGTGGGCGTGTTGCAACAAATACGGGCTTGTCGCGTGGATCAACTGATTGGTGTGTCGATGCTCGGCCGGGTTCGTCATGGCGTCATTCTCGGCGGCTTCGGGCGGCTGTCCCCGCGCCGCGACGGAGACGATCGCGATCGCGCCGACGATCGCCCGACAACCGCCGGCCGCTCGAATGATATCCCATCGTCTGTTTGTCGCACGTACACCCCGTGCCGACGACGGACTGCGTTTCATCACGGGAATTCTACGCTGCGCCCACCGCGCGTCAAAAAAAGGCAGGTTTCCGCCAAGGGGTCAGGGGGGATTTGTGTGCGACCGGGCAGCGCGGTATGATGGTGCTTCACGGAAGCTGGGGGGGAGTTGGCGGCGCGGTGGGGGAACCGCGCCGAATCGTCGCCGGAAGATGTTCCGTGTTGGTATCCGGGGGGATACCGACATGAACGGCGAACCACCTCGGGTCCGACGAACCGATCCCAAACGACCCGCGATCAGCGGGCCGGCTTTGGGATTCCGTTCGTGTTCTTCATTTCCGCTTTATCGGCGTTTGTTGTCCTTTCGTGAAGGCGGCGGCACTGCGCGCGCGAGTCGTGTTCATCGGTCGCACCCCCCGGCGACGCGGCGATCATCGACGGCGACGGCTGGTGTCACGCCCTGTCATCAAGGAGATCAGAATGCTACGCAAACCGGTTAGCCTGTATGCGCTCTTGATCGCGTTGTTCGCCGTGAACGAATCCAGCGGACAGTTCTGCCCCCACGGTGAGCCGCCGGCCGACTTTTGCTCGGCCGCACGGATCATCCCCGGCAACCCCGGCCAGCACGTCGTGCTGGTCGACGCCCACGACGCGACGGCCGTCGGCGAAACCCACTGCGGCATCGACGCCGGACATACCACGTGGTTTTCGGTGACGCCGACGGTGAGCGGACCGATGACCATCAGCACGTGCCACCCGCACACCACGTTCGACACGGTGATCGCGGTGTTTGCGGGAGGGGAAGGCTCCTGCGAGTTCATGCAGCCGATGGGCTGCAACGATGATACCTACCGGCAGGAATGCAACAACGGTTGCTCGTACTGGGGGTCGGACGTCACGGTCAATGCGTCGGCCGGGCAGCGCTACCGTTTCGTGGTCGGCTCGGTCAATCAAAACCTGGCCGGTTGCCCGTTGTGCCTGGGCGTGGTGGTGACGATCGAACCGACGTGCGGCGAGCCGCCGTACGGGTTCATCTGCGACACGGCCCGGGAACTTCCCGGAACGCCGGGCGTCCACGCGGCGCAGGTGGACGCGCGGGACCTGCCGTCCATGCCGCACGAATATTCGTGCACGCCGAACGCGGGTTCCAACGTCTGGTTCACGTTCACGTCGGAAGTGGACGGCGTTGCGCAGTTTACGACCTGCCACGAGAACACGCAGTACGATACGGTGGCGCGGGCTCTGACCGGTGATTGCACGAGTCTGCTGGCCACGCTGCGCTGCAACGACGATTGGCCGGACCCGTCGTGCAACAACGCGTGCGGCGAGCAGCGCGGGTCGGCGCTGTCGTTTCGAGTGGCCACGGGGAGCCGGTACTTTCTGGAAGTCGGGTCGTACGCCAATAACGCGGCCGGCTGCGCGCTGTGCCTGGGCGCGACACTGGAGATCGTGGATTGCGCCACGGAAACGCCGCCGGTGGCCGAGATCACCGGCCCGCCGGAGCTGGGGGGGGGATGTGCGTGCCCGCCGGTGTTGGTGACGGGGTCGGCGTACGATTTCGACGGGACGTTCGTACGGTATCTGCTCGAGTATCGACAAACGGGCGATTCTGATTGGACGTTGATCGAGGAGTCCACCGAACCGGTCTACCAAGGCCTGCTCGGCGAGTGGGACGCGGAGCATCTGCCCCAAGGGTACTACCTTCTGCGGGTGACCAGCGTGAACGCGTGCGACCAGGTGCGCAGCGACACGCGGGTTGTGTTTCTCGATTCGGAGTTCGATACCATCGATGTCCGCTACCCGCCGGATTCGGCCGTGCTGGGGCACGTGCCGGTGGTTGGCGGAAGCGTCTGTCTGGAGGGGACGGTGTACGAGAGCTGGTGCTACCATCCGGCGACGGACGGCGCGCACTTCACGGTCCGGTATCGACCGGGGGGCGGGGTGTTTCAGCCGGTCGATCCGTCGCAGGCGGAGTACGTGACGTTGCCGGTAAACGACCCGTTCGCCTCGTGGGACACGGTGGGCTTGCACCTCGCGGATGGCGACTACGCACTCCGCGTGGACGCGATCAACGACTGTGGAGAAACACGATCGGTGACCCGCGCGGTGGTGGTGGACAACACAACCCCCATCGCCCTCCTCACCGAGCCGCAGTCGTGTCACGCGATGGAAGGCGTGGTGGAGATCCGCGGCACGGTTCAGGACGCCCATCTCGATCGTTGGGAGCTGCAATTCAGCGGCGACGGCGTACACGGCTGGACCACGTTGGCGACGGGTACGACGCCGATGAACGACGACGTGTTGTGGATGTGGGACACGAGCCGGCTGGAACCATGTCCCTACGTCCTGCGCCTGATCGTGACGGACGAGGCCGTGCTGGGCTGCGGCTCGCCCTTCCGCAATCGCACCGAATACGTGGTCACCCTCAACGTCGGTTATTGCGGGGATTTTGACGCGGACAACGACGGGGACACCGACCTGATCGACTTCGGCGAGTTTCAGGAAGCGTTCACCGGTCCATTGCCGTGAACGCCGCGATGGTCCGCACTGTCCGTCGTTTGCCGGAACTGGTGAATGGGCGATGTCGTTGCGTCGCCCATCGCCGTACCCAGCTCGGATACAAGAAGGGCCGGTCACCCGACGATGGATGACCGGCCCGAGTGCGCGTGCCCATGCCCCGTGATGCGGGCTAGCGCACGTTAACGACCACACCCCGGCCCCGTGTCGTTTCGATCACGGCGCCGTTCGCGTCCACGAGAACGGTCCGTTCGGCGTCGGTGGTCACGCGGAACGACCCGCGGGCGTCGGCCGACGCACGCAGGCGGAACGTCGTCAGGTAGGCCGACCCTTTCACCGTGACCCCGCCCGTGGACAACACGTTCACCACGCGTCGTTCGTGCCGGTCGAACGCGTCGAACGACCGGCCGGTGGCGAAGACGTGGTCGGCGTGTCCGGCGTCGATGCCGGCCGATTCCACGACCAGTTCGCCGCCGTCGCCGCCGGTGACATTCAGGACGACCTGACCGCCACGAAGATCGGCGACGTCGTGAACGAACACGTCGATGACGAACGACTCGCCGGGTCGCACGCCGCCACGCACGCGTGACAGCGTCACGCCGGCTCGCGCGGTCCGATCGCCGGCGCGCAGCGCCGCGCCCGCGTCGGGGGCGGTCCGGCGTGCGACGGACGCACCCGAACAACACGGATCGACGCCCGCGAACGCGTCCAGAACGGCCAGGATATCAAAAATGTCGACCACGCCGTCGGGCGGATCGCAACTCATGATATCGACGTTGCACTTGGCGCAGATGCTGTAGTCGCCGGCGAAACCGTCGAGCACGCACAGGATGTCGAAAATGTCGACATCCCCGGTGTTGTTCACGTCGCCGTACAGGTGATCCAGATTCGTGCACAGTCCGGCCTGGCAATCGTCGTACGTGCACACGTTCAGATCGTCGCAGTCCTGGTCGTCGTCGCACGGTAACGCCAGGACGGTGGTCAGGACGAAAGCGGCGTCCCACGACACGCCGGGCGGATCCTCGATGGGCTCACCGAATTCGAACGGCATGCCCGGCTGCGGCGCGAGCGGCGCGGAAATGCGGATCGCGTCGTCCATGAAGAATCGCGGCCGCGTCTTCCAGCCCCACGGATGGGCCGCCGGTTCGACGTTCGGACAGCAGACCTGCGGCGGCTGGCCGTTTGTCAGGCACTGAACGGCGTTCGCGTCGGCCTGGTCGATGACGCCGTTGCAGTCGACGTCGGCGCGGGCGCAGGGTCCGACGGGCGGCTGTCCGATGCAGTTGATCACCATCAGCAGATCCGCGAGATCGACACCGCCGACGCCGTCGACGTTGCCGTCGCACGGGCACGCGGGACCGCCCAGTGCCGCGATGCTGATCCAGTAAATCGTGGACGCGCCGGCCGGGTTCTGGAAGAACCACTGGCTCTGCGGCAGCGTCACGTCGTACCGGAAACAGCCGTCCGGTTGGATCATGTGGCCCGGATGGAAATCGCAGGCCACCGGCCGCTCGTTGGTCGCGGCGCGGGGGATGATCCACTCGCGAAGCATGACCCCCGGATGGCTCCACGGCAGGATGACGCCCGCGGGGACGTCGGTCCAGATGCCGATGTGGAAGGAGTCGGCCGCATTCGTCGGCGGTTCGGTCCCCTGCCAGCCGATGTACGACCCCCACCAGTGAATGTCCGCAACCGGACGCGGGTCGACGCACAGCCAGTCATCGGCGACGATCCACGGCGGCCGGCCGAACATCGACGGCTCGTCCCATCCGTAGAAGCACTCGGGATGGGGCGACGCCGGGCTGAACAACGGCGGCTGCGCCCACTTGATGGGCTGACAGATCACGCCGGTCGTGCAATCCGTGGTCGGTCCCTGCGGATCGCCGCCGGCCGCGACGCAATCGTCGTAACGCAAATCCTGGCACGATGCATCCGGCAGGCAGCATGCCTGTGTGCGTTCGCAGGCGTCGTCGATGCCGTTGCCGTTGGGATCGCCCAGGCACGCGGGCTCGAAGGACGGCGACGGAATGCCGCCCAGGTCGTCGCAACAGAGCGGATCGACGTTTCGGCAATCGCCGCTGCCGTCTTGCAGGCAGCACGCGATTGTCGCGGCGCTGCATGGGGCGCCCTGTGGCGCGCCATTTAGATCAGCACAACACAGCGGGTCCAGGTCGACGCACGTGCCATCGGGCAGGCAACAGCCTTGCCGTTGCGTGCAGGCGGAACCCGCACCGTGATGGATGCTCGGCGGGGCACAGCAGATTTCCGCCCAGTCCGAACAGTTGCCGGTCGCATCACAACACGCGCCCACCGGACCGCAGACGGAAGCATCCCCCATGTAGTTTCCGCCGGCGCTTGCACACTCGACCGCGGTCAGATTGTCAAGGCACGGATCACCCGGCTGATCCGGGCAGCAGGCGCCGGTCGGCGGGAGACCCGTGGTCTTCAATACAAAGGCCAGGTCCCACGAATCGGCCGGCGTCGGCCACCACAGCGGCTCCCCCAAGGCATAGAACGACCCCACCGTGGGCGCCTGCGGCACGCGGATGCGGACAGCGTCGTCCGGCGCGTTGGTCACATGCGGTCGCGTCTTCCATCCCCACAGCGGGTCTGGCGGCATGAAGGGATCATCCACCGCGATGCTGATCCAGTACACATTGCAAGCCGATGGTTGACGGAATTCGGCCGCGTCGGGGAACGTGCATTCGAACCGATAGCACGATTCCAGACCCGGCTGCAATCCGCGCGGATCGATGTCGTAGCCTTCAAATACCCAGGTGAAGGTCTCGCATCGGTATTCCCACACCACCTCACCGGGGTGGCTGAACGGCCCGTCGATCCCCGCGGGAACGTCGGTCCAGATGGCCATGTGGAAGGCGTCGGGCACTTGCGGCGGCGTCACCTCGCCCCACGCAATGAACGATCCCCACCACTGCACCCCGGTGACCGGGAACTGCCCGGTGCACACCCAGTCGTCGGCCGCCAACCCGTTGATCGGATCATTGTAGATGGAGAGCTGGTTCCACCCGTTGAACAACCGCTCGCCGGTGTAGCGCACGGGCGGTTGCGACCACTTGGTAAAGGGCTCGCCCGGCGCCGATGAAATCAGGGCAAACGCCGTATCCCACTCGCCAGCGGTCGTCGTGATCGGCTCGCCCGCAAAATACGTATTGACATAGGGCGGCCACATGCGTACGGCTGCGTCCGGCGCCAGCCCCATCCACGGTCTTGTTTTCCATCCCCAGACGAATTCGGCGGCGGTCGGCTGCGTGCAGCAGTTCGGCAACTGTTGGAATTGGCACAACACGATTTGCAGGTCCATGGCATTGACGACGCCGTCGCAGTTCAGATCGGCGAGCGCGCAGCGTCCCACCGGCGGCGGCAACATCGGGATGCAGTCAAGCACGGTCGTCACGTCCGTGGCGTCGACCATGCCGTTGTGATTGAAATCCCCGTCGCAGGCGCAGGGAATCGAAACCGGATAGGTCGCGGCGACGCTGATCCAGTAAACGGTGGACGCACCGGGCGGGCTCTGCATGAACCACTCGTTTTCGGGAATGTCAAACGTGTACAGAAACGTGGCGTCGGTCGGCGGTCCGCCGGTCGGGTAGCAATCCCATCCGACCCAGGTTTCGAACGTCTGATCGCGCGGAACCCACCACTCGTGGACCTTGTTCACCGGGTGGCTGAAGGGCTCGGGCGGGCTGGGGGCGTCGGTCCAGACGGTAATTCTGAATCCGTCCGGCGCGCCAGGCGGCGGCGTGATGTTCAGCCATCCGCGATACGATCCCCACCAAGTGATATCCGTCACCGGATTGTCGTCCGTGCAGATCCAGTCGTCGGCCACGATCTGCGGGCTTCCGTAGACCGACCACTCGTCCCATCCGTAATGGCAGTCCGGCGGAACGAACTCGGGCGGCTGGTTCCACTTGATCACGGACACGCCGGTACTGCCGATCAACTCGAACGCCATGTCCCACGAATCGCCCGGCATCGGCCACTCAATCGGCTGGCCGCCGCCCCACGTCGCGCCGACATTCGCGGGCACCGGGTCAAACACCCGCACCGCGTCGTCCGGCGCGAGCGAGTTGATATCGCGCGGACGCGTTTTCCAACCCCACGGATACGGCGGAATCACGGGGATCATGTACTGCGCGTCGATGCTCAACCACAACAGGTTGTCGCCCGCGGGCTGATGGAACCACGATGGGGACGGCAGGTTGCAAACGAATTCAAACGCCGCCTCGACCGTTCCGTCGATGGGGCTGATGTCCCATCCGGCGAACGTCATCGTCGGCGTCGTACAGATCGCCTCCCAAACCACTTGACCGGGATGACTGAATGACTCGTCCACCCCCGCGGGGACGTCCGTCCAGATGGCCAGATGGAAGCTGTCGGGCATTTCCGCCGAATACGCCGGCTGTTGCCAGCCGATGAACGATCCCCACCAGCGGATCGCGGTGATGGGATCGCTCGTGTCGCAGCGGAAATCGTCGGCGACGATCTGCCCGGCCGCGACCGTTGAAATCTCGTTCCAGCCGGTGAACGCGGTATTGGGGTCCAGCGGTTCGGGCGGCTGGTACCATTTCGGTTCCAGCACGGCCGCCCCAAACGTGGCCACGTCCTGACCGAAGGCCCCCGCGCCCAAATCGAGCACGTCGATCGTGTGCAATCCGAGGGCAAGTTCTTCAACGAGTATGAATGCCCGTTGCGCCGGCGATGAACCCATGTCGATTCGAGCGACGACGGCGCCATCGACGTGCACTTCAGCAATTCCGTCGTTGCCGTCGCCCATCAGATGAACGGAGACGATGCGTCCGGGAACCGTCGTCGTCGTGGTGATCTTCTGCCCGGCGAATCTCATCCAAACTTCAGTTGCCATACCGTCGGGCGTGCCGATGCCGGTATTGGTCCAGTCGTCGTACGGCGTGGGCGTGAACGGCTGGTAGTCCGCGTCCCGCCAATCAACGACGTGGTAGCCCTGCACGTTTTCATAACCCGTCAGCGGATTCTCGTATTCCGGTGCCAGCCCCAGCGTGACCGTGGTGTTCGGCGCCGTCCACAGCACGACCGCGCCGACCGCACGAGACGTCAAGACACCAAACACAATGATCGCACCGGCCACGACGGTCATCACCGCCTGCCGATGCGTGGATCGTTCGGACAAGCAAGTCATTTCGAATTACTCCTTTCGCGTGACGTCACGACACGCCGTCGGGATGCTCCGGTAAGCCGTGGCTATGTATGATTCGAGATGTGTCGGCGAGTGGCCTGAAGGCGGCGCGCGGATGGACTCCAGCCGATCGTCACCGTGGTTTCTGCGGTGATGGTTGCCGTACGCCGCGCGAGATGACAGCGCAGCCATGACGTTCATGTGCGTCGGTCGGAATGACGTGCCCCGACCGCGTCCTCGATCGAAGCCACCAATAAAAGGCTGCGGGCGTCCAGCGGCGGTGGATTCAGATCGTGCCGGCACCGCGCGGCGCTCGGCGTCGGTTTCCCCTCTCCGAGCGCCGCACCGACACCTACCCCGGGCGCACGTTCGCACAATTGCGACGCCGTGTACCCGTGAATCAACGAACACTCAATCAGCCGGACCGAATTGTCGAGCAAACCCCCGTCGAAAGCCGCTGGAGACGCTCAATGCTCCCCCGTCAGCCGCACCACACGGTTATCGCTTCCCCCCTTGACCGTGCCCGTGGCCAATATACACCATAATCCTCCCGCTGTCCAATAAATCCGTGGCGCGTTTCGAAGCGCCTCGCCGCAGTTATCGTGTCCATTCGATTCTCCTGCCGCTCCTTCCGATCGCCGCGAATCGCCGCCGCGGTTCACGCCGTCGCGGCGGCACGGGTTCGACCCAACAACAACGACAGAACTCCCGACGCGAAGCACAGGCACGCGGCCGCTCCGAACGCCGCGAAATAGCTGCCGGTCAGGTTCTGGGCGGCGTTTCCCGCCCACACCCCCAGCACGCCGGCGACGCCGTACGACGTAAACACCCAACCATAATTCGCCCCGAAGTTTCGTGAACCGAACAAGTCCGCGGTCAGCGACGGAAACAACGCAAAATTGCCGCCGAAGTTGAAGCCCACGCACGCCGCCCCGATCGTCAGTTCCATCTCGCTGTCCAGCCCCGTCAGACACAGCAGGGTGACCCCTTGAAACACAAACATCGCCGTCATAGTGACCGATCGTCCGATCCGGTCCGACAACCATCCCCAGAGCACCCGCCCGGCCGCGTTGAACAGGGCCAGCACCCCCACGGCCGTCGCGCCCTTGAGCAGCAGCTCATTTCGCAATGCGGCACCGACGACGCCTTCCGCGGTCTCCGCGGCGCGAAGGAGCTGGCTTCCGGCGAAGGGCTTGAGGATTCCGATGACCATCAGCCCGGCCATCGCCCCGCTGAAGAACATGGCCCACACGGCGTAGAAACGCCCGCTGCGCAACAATTCCTGCCATGTGGTGTCACTCCCGACCGGTTCGCCCGGGACGGAAGGACGGGCCGCCGGCACCGGCGGGTTGCGCAGCAGCATCGCCCCGCCGCACACCACGGCCGCGGCGATGACGCCGTGCACGCGGAAAAACGTCTCGATTCCGTGGGTCTCAATGAAACCCACGCCGCCGAATCGCGTCCGGCCGGAAAAAACGTACGCGCCCAACCCGAATCCCGCGACGGCCACACCCGACACCAGCCCCTTGTGCCGCGGGAACCACTTCACCAGCGCCGCGATGGGACACACATATGCAAACCCGATACCGGCGCCGGCCAGCAATCCCACGGTGCCCCATAACAGGAACACCTTGTTGGCCGGGCTGGTGGAGATGTACGCACGTCCCAACGCCACGCCGCCGACAATAACCGCGGTCATGATCCCGTACGGGACGAAGCCGACCACCGCGGAGCGAATGGCGCGATCGCCACGGTCGTCGGACCGTGAACGGCGCCGAGTCAAATAGTCGAACACGGTCAACAGCACCACCACGCAGACACCCATCGACAGGGCGTGACACACGTAGTACACCGCCGGCGAATTCATGAAGCCCGCGAGAAGAAACGCGGTGCCCAGCGTCAACCCCCCGATGACGGCCGTGAATCGAGGCCCCTTCACGTCCTGCACGCGACCGGCCGCCACCATCGACGCGGCGAACGCCAGCAGGCAGATGGCAAACGAGTATTTCAGCAGCCCCTCGCGATGTTGCCGCTCCTGCGCCAGGCGCGCGACGTCCTCCACGATCACGACCTGGGGCGCGACAAGCCCGGCGGCGGTGGTGTCGGGGACCGACGACGGGGCGGAAACGGCCGCCGCCGACGCAGCCTGGGTCAGAATCGGCGGCCATATCTCCGCTTCCAGCGGCTGCCAGAAGATGCTGTAGCCGTAAACCGTGCCCAGAATGAGTTGAACGAGCACTGCGCCGACCAGGACGGTTGATCTCCGCACCGCATGCTCGAGGTCCGGCACGACTGCCGGATGAATAGCCACAAACGTCGCCATCGTGACTTCTCCGCCGCAAAACCAGACCTTTGGGGCATTCGACCCGCAATCCCAAGATCTCCGGCGAAGGACGACCGACTCCCCGCATTGTTTCCAGCACGTCGCGTGCCACCCGCCGCCGTTTACCTGCGATTGCCGCTCGCGAGTCGGACCAATCGCAGCGCTCGGGGTGCGATGGTGGCGGGGTAACTGGATGCGAGTCCGCGCGATGTCGTTTTCTCGCTTCCGTGGCACGCGAATTGCAGGGACATTTGCGACGACGAGTAGCCGGACGGGAGTGGCCGCGTCGCGCCGCCGCATTCCAGACAGCCCGCGGCCAAGCGGTTAGTCTGCACCCGACGCGGACGACACCAAGCTGGAGGCATTGAGCATGATTCGTTTCGGCCCGGGAAACCTGCGCATCCCCCGGTTTGAGCGGCCTGTCTACATTGTCGCCGGCGGCCTGACCGATTACCGCAAACGCTATCCCGAAAAGAACACGTGCCAGTTGTGTGTGGAAGCCCTGCGGATGGCCGTCGAGGAGAACGACCTCAAGGTGGAGCCCGAGGTCTTTCGCCGCATGGTCAACTGGTGCGTGTACTCGCAATTCGCCGACCACTTCGGCGACCAGTTGCTCGCCGCGGCGAAGGTCCATGACTACCTCGGTTTCGATCCGCTGGGCAACATCGAAGTCAAAACCGGAGGCGCGACCGGCGGATCGGCCGTCCTCGCCGCCGCCCAGGCCGTCGCCAGCGGCTACGCAAGCTGCGTGCCCGTCATCGGCTGGGAGCGGATGGACGAAGTTTCCACCAAGGTCGGCAACTCCTACATCGCCAGCGCCGCGTGCAAGGACTTCGAAAGCGAACTGGGCTGGATGTACGCCAGTTACTACGCGCTGATGGCCCAGCGCTACCAGTTCGAAAACAACGTCCCGCGCGAAACGCTGGCCCGCATTGCCTGCAAGAACCACGACTACGCGCGCTACTCGCCCTATTCGCAGAACCCGGGCCAATACACCATCGACGATATCCTCAACAACGAGATCGTCTCCCACCCGCTCTCCTACCTGGAATGTTGCGTGATGAGCGTGGGGGCGGCCGTGCTGATCGTCGCCGACGAAGAGACCGCGTTCAAACTGACCGATCACCCGGTCCGTCTGTCGGCGATCTGCGGAGGCACGCACACGCTGCGAACCGCTGACCGGCGGCACATGCCCATTCTGCTCTTGCCCCACGAATCGCAGGAGACGTACCGGCACTACTTCGAAGGTGAGCGTCGGGATTGGCCGGGGTTCAGTTCGTTTCTCGCGTCGCGGATGGCGGCGTACCTTGCCTACAACATGGCCGGAATCAAAAACCCGCTCGACGACTTCGATCTACTGGAGACGCACGACGCGTTCACCATCAGCGACGTGCAGACGTACGAAGACATCGGCCTGCGGCCCTACGGAAAAGGCCGCGAGTTCATCGAGTCCGGCGACGCCTATTTCGAGGGACGCCTGCCCACCAATCTGTCCGGCGGGCTGATCGGAACCATGCACGCAGTCGGCGCGACGGGGATTTTTCAACTGGTGGAAATTCTATGGCAGATCCAGAACCAATGGGACAAGTTCCACGCCGACCCGAAGCGCTGGGAGCGTTACGGAAAGACGAAGCCGGCCGATTTCCGGAGTTTGCAGGTGAAGAACGCCCGCCGGGGCTGCGCGATTTCGCACGCCGGCACCGGCAGCCACGTCACCTGTGCCATTATGGAGAAGGCGTAGCGAGAAGAATTCACCGCGGAGGCGCAGAGAGCGCAGAGAGGGAGGGAATGTCTATATTCCCGGCCGAACCGGTACTGATGAATGAGCTTTGAAGGAAACAAGCGCGGGGGTCCATTGAAACAACGGAGGGCGTTTCCCGATTATCTCTTCTTCGCTCTGCGCTCTCTGCGCCTCCGCGGTGAATCGAATCTCGAAATGGAGCACGCGAATGGCGATTGACTGGCCCACCACGCCGTTGGATGTAATCAATCGGGATCCGCTGGTGGTGCGGAATCCCAAGACATGGTCCCACCATCACTCGTACGGTGGATGGGGCAAGTTCTTCCTGGGGCTGCGCGAGCGGAAAATCCTCGCCACGCGCTGCACAAACGCCGCCTGCGCCGAGAAGAGAATGTGGCTGCCCCCGCGCTGCCAGTGCCCGGACTGCTGGCGCGACATGGAATGGGTCGAGGCGCCGCGGGAGGGACGCATCTTCACGTGGAGCGTGGTGAAGTATCCGGGCGAACTGTTCAAACTCCCCGCGGGCACGCCGCTGATCAGCGTCGAGCTGGACGGCGTCTGCACCAAACTGATGAGTTGGCTCAAGCAGGCCGACGGCGATGCCGGCGGAAGCCCGACGCCGAAGATCGGACTGCGCGTCCGCGCGGTCTTCAACACGGACAGGCCCACAAACACCATTCTGGACCTTGCGTGGGTTCCGCTATGAACACGGCATTCGATTCACCGACATCTGCGTCGCATTCCCCAAGCTCAGCACTCCCGCCGTTTGTCCAGCACTGGCCCGAGGCGCGCATGGAGATGCCCGGCCTGTCCGGGCGGATTCTCAAAGGCGACTGCGGCTGGATCATCTTTATGACCGCCGATCGCGACGTGCTAGTTCCCACGCATCATCACGGAGCCCAATGGGGATTGGTGATCGAGGGGCGCATGGAACTCACGCTCGGCGACCAATGCCGGGTCTATGAGCGCGGGGAGACTCACTTCATTCCCGCCGGCGTGGATCACCAGGCGTTGCTCTATGCCGGCTGGCGCGGACTGTACGTCTTCGAACGTCCGCCGACCGCGTAACGTCTCGGCCGAAAACGTCACGGCGCTCCAGCGCCACTGCTTACGCGTCGCCGCAGTCGGACTCGAGATCATCGGCGATGCGGCTTAGTTCCTCGCGTCGTTTGCCCTCAAAGACGCGGCAGTTCACCTCGCAAAACCGGCTCGCCATCGTCGACTGATCCTCCGGGTTCAGCACGCGATCGCCCATGTTGAACAGAACGTTGTCTTCTTTGAAGATGTGCTGGGTGAGCAACTCGTGATATTGCCGCGCGGCCCGGAGAAAGCGACTTTGGGCGCCGGCGTCGGCGCCCACGGCGTTCAGGGCGTCGGCCATGTCCCGCGTCAGTCCGCGAGCCACTTGGTGTTCGTAGAGCATGACTCCAATGGGGCCGCCGTCGCGCGGGATGCCGCGCGATTCGAGAACCGGGAAAAGCAGGTCCTCTTCCTTGGCGTGATGGCAGGCGTCGGCGAACAAGCGAAAGAACTTGACGCATTGAGCAAGAGGCTTTTGAGGAAACTCACCGCCCTGCTCGATGCGGTCGGCAAGTTTATCCAAAACACATAAGACTCGGAGGATGACCTGGTGCTCGGCTTTCAGAACCGCTGAGGGTCGATCTTGCTCGTTTGGTTGCATGTGTTTGTTCCGGCCAACCGGCGAACATCACCGTGTTGGGAATATCATCTGTCGTCACCCTGACTCAACGATTCCGGTCCCCATTCGGCGCCGCGTCCCAAGCCGAACGCGTCGGCTCAACGTCCGCGCTTGGACGGCTTCCGGGTCCATTGCCAGGCGGCTACGGTGCGGGGAAAGCCGCACGTGGTCATTCCGAGAAGAACAGCCTGCTCGATCTCGGATTCCGAGGCTCCGAGCTCCCGCGCCCGTCGCGCATGACTTCGCAAAGCGCTTTCCAAACCGCCGCCCAGGCAAATCCCGATCTTGATCAGTTCGCAGGTCTTTCGGTCCAGCGGACCGGCGTCGTCGACCACCTTGGCCACGCGCTCGTGCGTATCGGCCAACTCCGGGAAGGCTCTGATGAACGTACGGAAGGTCGGTGGCAGGTCGCGTACTTTGGGTTTTCGTTGCGTGGCCATGGGACAGCACTCCTAGGGCTTCGGCGCCTCGTGCAGCATAGCGTACAGCGCGGCGATCTGCGAGTCATCGGGTTTGAGAGCGGCGGCGCGGGCCGCGTGCCGTCGGGCCTCATCGTGGCGCCCGACCACGGCCAGGCCGACAGCGAGATTGTAATGGGCGTCGGCAAAACCCGGTCGAATCTCGATCGCGCGTCGCAAGTGGTCCATGCCGGCCGCCACCTCACCCATTTCCATTTGCAAGGCTCCCAAATCATACTGGGCTTCGGCGAATTCGGGTCGAAGTCGAATCGCCTCCCCCAAATGCCGGCAGGCTGCCTCACGGTCGCCCGTCCGAAAGTACCAGCCCCCGACGCGATATTGCAAATCAGGACACTCGGACGCCTCGAGCAGCGCTCGGCGACCGTGTTCGATCGCCTCTCCAAGACGACCCTGACCGGCCAGGGATACGCCCAGTTGCTCCAAGGTCCAGTGGTCTTGCTGATGGCGACGAAGCCTGCCTCGAAGCAGCGCCTCGGCCTCCTTCCAGTGTGCCTGTCGATGATACAGTTCGACAAGGGGGCGTTCGACGCTTTCGGTCGGCCAGAATCCCCAGTCGATCGCGCGCCGCAAATGGTGAAGCCCCGCGGCGCTGTCTGCTAATTGGGTCGGCGCCGTGTTCGCCGTCGATTCCGTCGCGGCCCGCGCCAACACGGATGCCGCCAGCGAACGCCCGCGGTACGTGTCGTAGCGAATGAGGCCGCTATGAATGGTCAGTGCGCCACAACCCAGCATCACCGCTACAAACACGACCCCCACACGCGTTAGTCGACCCTGACGTTTCACCGGCGTGCGGTTAAACGAGACATTCGCCTCACTCATAAGGCGAACGCAGACGATGCCGGAGTATGATGCTGTCCCCGCAAGGCCCAGCGTTAATAGAAACGGAATCTTGTCATAGAGGCCTCTGTAAACGAGCAGGACCGCTACGAAGATCAAGGCCATCAGGCATTCCTGTGGCCACGAGAAGTCGTATTGCTTCCTGACTCGAACATCGCGGTACGGCACGGCCCCAAGAGCGGGGCGTCCGAAAGCGTACCGCACGGCCTCGTTCGGACACGCCGCCACACAATCGAGGTCTTTCAAGCACGCGGGGTTGACGACGGCGCCGAATCGCTGAAGTTCCTCGTGGACGCGGACATTGGATTGACAGACGGCGGTGCATACGCCGCATTGCGCGCAGTCCTTAACCAGGCGTATTCGGCCGAGGGCGATCCGATCCACCACACCGAAGATGGCCCCATAGGGGCAGCCGTAACGGCAGAAACTCCGTGATCCCAAAACGTATATCACCAGGAATCCGACGACGAAGAAGGTCAGTGCCGTAATGCCGGGCTGGGGGAGATTCCTCCAGAAGTTTTGTGTGGTGAACGACGCCCAACCATCCGCATCCGTGGCCACGCGAAGCTCCACCCACGGCCGTCCCTGCCACAGCCGCAGAATTTGCGGCCAGGCGAACATGTAGCCCGCGGCGATGGCGGGCACGCAGAGCAAAGCCCGACTTCGAATGGGCTTGGGGCGAAGGCGCAGTTTCCGCAGGATCCACGCGGACAGGTCTTGTAGCGCCAGAATATGGCACCCCCAGGAACAAAAGAACCTCCCAAAGACCGCGGTCGCACAGACGACCGTCACCATGAACAGAAAACCCGCGGTGACGATTCCAAGCTCAAGGGTATAAAGAACCTCATTCAACTCGAGTGGGGCAAGCGTTTTTCCGGTAATTCGCCAGTGGGCGATATGAATGCCGGCAAGCACATGCACCAGCACTAGCGTGGCCACGCGCCAGCGCGTGTAGTCGCGCTGGCGCCGCGGCGTCTCGCGCCCTGGAGAGGCGATCGATCCCTTCGCCGTTTTCGACATACGCCGCATCATCCCATGTACCCCGGACGTGCCCATCGAGCGCACCACGGAAACGGGAATGCTGGTCCGCAAGATTGGTGCGCATCGTCCTTGCGGTGTCTCCCCGAGGCTGAAGGGCGCGTGTGGGTCACGTATTGACGAGCATCACTCCGGGAATGCAATCTGAAACCCGGCGAAGTCTCTGAGATCAACGTCGCCGCCCCCATTGAAATCCATGCACAGGCAGCCCTCCGCGCCGACACCCCCCGGACCGGAGGCGCATTCGACGTACCGACTCAAGTCGCCCAAGTCGAGGTCGCCGTCCGCGTCGGCGTCCCCGCGTAGAAAGGCCGCGAGAGCCAGTTCGTCGGACACAATGGGAATCGGCGGACCCTTGTCGGTCGCAAGCCACAGATCGTACAGTATGTCGCCCCACTGATCCGAGTGGTTACCGTCGCGCAAGGCTTCGATGTAGTGCCGGGTTACCGTCTGGTAATTCACCACAACCTCCACCCGAGCGGCGCTATCCGGGATCCAGAAATCAGTGTCATCCCAATACTGGTTGTCGGCATAGACGCTGCCAACCGCCGGAGCGCCGGCAGCGCTATACGCTGCATTGTTAAATCCGCGTGGCGGAATACGAGTATCCTTTTCGATGGTGTCGGCCAGGGCCATATGCGTCGTCACGCCGGGAGGATAACCCGTCGCCGACGCGGCGGACTCACTCAGACCCACATGCATTTCGTACACCTCGGTGGACGCATCGTCGAGTTCGGCTTCGTCGTCGTCGTAGTGCCCGTACTCGCGCACCAGTTGATCTGCCTGGTCAAATACACGGACGTTGACCCATATGCGCCGGCCCTCGATATGACCGGTGGGGATCTTGTGACCCGATTCATTGATCACGCGAACACGCACCGCGCCGCATTCCTGATGTATCTCGAGGGATGCGGAACGCTGCAACATGTCTATGGCCTTGGCAATGCCGACGTCGAGCGCCGCGGGATCCATGGCCGGATCTCCCGCATAGTGGAGTTTCGTAATCTCAAGAACCCAGGCGCTCGCCCCGGCAAAATCATGCCTCGCCAGGTCTTCGCGGACGTCTCCGTTGACACATCCGTAGCCGCTCGCCTTGGGCATGTGGCAGTCCTGGCAGGTACTGACGACGGTGGAGCCTGTCCCACCGAAACGCCCGCCCATATCCACGCCGCCATCGGCAAACGCGCTTAGCTTCCACTCCGTATACGTGCGCTCCAATGGAAACTGCTCCCACGGGTCTTCGTCCGCGCAAGGCTCGTTCAGGTTGTTATACCGATACGCCCCGTCCGGTTGACGCGCGACGGCCAGATTCCCCACGTCGTGGCAGGTGCCGCACATGTCGCCCGATTTGACAAAAGGAGAATAGACCCACGGGTGCATGGGATGTCCGTCGGTGTAGGGGCCGCGGCGCAAACCGTTGGTGTCGAGCACGAACATGGCGTTGCCGTAATAGTCCGGCACGGACTCCAGTGCTTGCAGGATCGGAATGTCCTGCACTGGACTGACCCCGGCCACGTAGACCGGATCCACCATGCTGTGACACAGATGGCAGGTGACGCCGTCCCGGTCATAGTTGTTCAACGTTTGACCGGTGGCGTCATGGGCGTGTCCGCTAACGAAAGACAACGGCACGTGACAGCGCAGACAATAGTACCCCACATTGTCGACGTCCTGGTTCGCGGTCGCCAGTTGCGCGAAAAAGAGAGGGTCCCGACCGGCATTGGCCATCAGACTGCCCTGCCACGTGTCGAACGGATCGTTGGGCGGATCTATCGCCGCGTGGCACACGGAGCAGTTCTGCGCCGGAAGAATCACGGATGGTTCGACGTCGCCGATCTGAGTTCCCGAAATGTGAAAATCAAGCAGGGTCATGGGGATGCCGCCGGCGACCACCATGCTCGTCGCGGCCAGCACACCCAATACCGGCACTCTCCTCGCTCGCCGACGGGCGAGCGCCACCATTCCTCGGTCCATTTTCCCCCTCCTCGGCTCCTGTCTTGGGAGCAACAAGAGGCCGTCGCCTTCGGACGAACCAGGCGAACGGGCCTACAGAGTTCTCTTATCCATATTTGCTCACCGGGCACTCACGACCCGCCCGACAGCGGGGTCCCCGCGCAGGCGGTCCGTGAAATCAAAACCCAATGCAACATTTTCGCTCCATGCCGCACTGGATTCGACACACTGGCGGCACGCACCGTCATCGGCGTTCCACTTGGGAAAGACCCGGCGGACGCGGGCCACGATTGTCGCATCTCGATCCGACTCAAACCAATGCCAGTCGCAGGTGGGAAAACGACACAGCGGACACAGATCACCCGTTCCCGTTTTCCCTACGCGGCTCTTCACCGCGCCTGTCCCGAGCGCCGTGAAGTTTTCGGCCCACGTCCAGAGATCACAATGCGTCAATGATCCAGCATACACGACTCTGGCGAACACGGCCGGATCCGCTCCGTAATAATCGGTCGCGAAGGCGCGATCGAAGGCCCGCTTCAGCCGATCCACCTCGGCGATGGTCGATCGGCCCTCGCTCAACAGTCGGCCTTCGACATAGCCGTTCCACAGAACTCCGTAACGGTCGCGCACGAGATTCCGCCGCGACGCCGGGCCCTCCCATTCCTCTTTTCTGTAACCGAACCGGTCATCCAACATATCCGCGATGTGCAGCAGCTCACGTCGCAGATAAAGTTGCAGCGATTCGCCGTCGCACAGTTGTTCCGCCGTCACGGCGATCACGACCGTCTGTTCCGCCCCACCGGCGCCATCCGCGCTGGGCCGCACAAACAACTCGGCCCCGCCGTCCTTGACGCCCCCGGCGCGGCGGACCAGAAAGCGATGCGCCCGCTCCGCGATGATGGGTCGCTCCGCCAACAAAGCCGCGATCACTTCATCGAGTCCGAATCGATGGAACAACTGACTGTATGTCTCGCTAAACTTGGACTCACGCGCATGTCCCGGCGCACTCGCGTAAAACGGATCGGTCGCCGTGTGCAGCTCCCGTTCCAGGCGCCGGTCCATTCGGGCCTTTAGAAAGACGGCTTGCTCGATCAGGTTCGGATCGTATTCAATTCGCATGACGTCAACCGATTAAGCGGCTAAGTCCCATCGATGCGGAGAGGTACGAGCTCCTCCCGCGCCGAACCAGAACCGCATTCCCTTGAACCACATGAAATGCCGGCGTCCTCTTGAATCTCCGCGGGGGCCAGTTGCAGATGGCTCGAGCCCCGGGGCGCCTCGCATTGCTCGCATTCGTCTCCGATGAAATCCAGTCCAAACGCCGCCAATGAACCAAAGAACCCTCTTCCATCGGCCTGCGCAACACGCCGCGCGAAAGCCGGAAACCAACGCCCCAGGTGGTCGGCCAGAAAGGCGCGCTGGGCGGAGCGAATCGTCTCCAGTCCCGCTTCGTCGCCGACGCTCTCAGCCCACGCCTCTTTCATGGCCAAAACCGACATGAACTCACATTCCACCGACACGTGATCCGCGCGTTCGTGCGAGGCGGCGCCGATTTCCAATCCAAATGCGGTATAGAAACCCACTATGTCCGCCAGCTCCGGGGCCTGTTGCACAATGTCCCGCCGCCCATACTCCAGCTCGTACGGCGGGCACTGTCCGCGCACGGCATGTCCGAACAGGCGGCCGTAAGACTCCTGCAACGTCTCCACCGAAGACCGACCCGCGCCGCGCAGATGTCTCAAGAGACGCATCCGCGTCGCGCTGTGTCGCTCGGCCAGATGCCCCGTGGCGCTGCGCAGTTCCAACCGCCGCGCAGGGTCGGACAGGGTCTGCGTCATTTCGGCGTCCGGGTAGCGAAACGCGCAGGCTAAAAGTCCCCACACACACTGCCGCCCCGCGGCGGCTTTCACTTCGTCACCCATGGTACACTGCATGTTATCGCCCCGTACGCCGGCCTCAGTCCTAATGTTGTCCAGACGTCCGCATTAGATTGAATTCGCGTGCGCGGCCGGCCGCACGTGCACCGGCTCCTCCACCTGGGTGCGGAACATCTCCTGATCCCGCCGATCGAACGCAATAATGGTATCATCGTACATTTCGAATTTCTTCCCGTCGCGGATTGTCTCATAAACCTTGGGGCCCTCTTTCACTTCGTAGCGGAAGATGATTCGATTCGACCGGCGAAACAACTGCAAAACGGCCAGCAACTCGCGATCGGGAGTGCGGTACCGTTCCACCGCGTCGCGAACCCCGGGGCCGAACATCTGTTCAAGATACTTCACCGGCACCCAACGGGGCGGAATATAGTAACCATTGGGTTCGGTGCCAAACTGGGGATACAGCGGCAGCGCCACCCTGGCCACATGCACCAGATAATAAAGAGGATTGTAACGGTCCTCGATCCAGGTCGTGTCCTCCTTCACTTTGACCAGCCCCTGCATGCGCACCTGCCCGATGCACGCGGCCATGCAGCGCGTCTCCATCGGCACTCCGCCCGACTCGGGGTCGCTCCCCTCAATCCGCGGATAGCAGGCTATGCACTTTTCACTGGTGCGGGTGGTGCCGCGATACATGGACTTCTTGTAGGGGCATGCCTCCACGCATTTCCGATAACCGCGGCACTCCTTCTGGTCGATCAACACGATGCCGTCTTCGGGACGCTTGTAAATCGCATTGCGCGGGCACGCGGCCAGACACGCCGGATACGAACAGTGATTGCACAGCCGGGCCAGGTAGTAGAACCAGGCGGAGTGCTTGGTGTCCCCGGACACCTCTTCGCCCCGACCGAAATCCATCGGCTTCGACTGGCCCCGCTGCGGCACGTCCTCGTGCATGTTCGGGGACTGCCACTCCTCGTCACTGGGAAGGTACCCGAGCACCTGGTTCGGTTGACCCCCGCGAGCCACGAATTCCGGCGCCTCGAACACGGTCTTGCCGGCGAAGCGGCCATAAGGGTCGCGCGGGGCGCCCGAGGGGCGTCCGTTCCATCTCTGCCCGCCGGGATCGGCCCGATCGAGCAATTCCAGAATCTTGGCGTCCCAGTGATGCGGGTATCCGCCGTAGGGCTTGGTCTCGACGTTCGTCCACCACATGTGCTCCTGACCCTTGGCAAACGTCCATGTGCTCTTGCACGCCATGGTGCAGGTCTGACACCCGATGCACCGGTTGATGTTTATGACGAATGCGAACTGTTCCTTGGGAGCGGCCTGCTCGTACGGGTATCGCATTTGCCGTCCCAGTTGCCAGTTATAGACGGTGGGCATGGCTGTCTCCTATTCCTGCAGGACCGGCAAACTGACTCGCCCGTCCGGCGTGCGTTCCAAGATTAACTTCGACGACCGGTGATTGCGTAGCGCCATGTGATCCTCAAGCAAACTTTGAATCGCCGCCTCTCCCAAGGCGCGATACGCCATGTACGGTCCGGCGTATCCCGGCGTTTGGAAAATGCGCATGATTCGGATCGCGTCGCATCCCAATCGCGCATATTCCTCAACAAAGCACTCCGCCATCTCACGCATCGCGCTGTCATCCTCCGTCTCCACGGCGACACCGTGAAGCGTCATCGGATCGGTCGGGTCGGGATCGTCATAGGGCATTGTCTTATTCCTCCGCCTCGCCATCGACCTCTTCTTCATCAGCCCCGCCGACATACCCGCCGGCCAGGTATCGTCTCATGACGTCGCTTTCGTTGCCGGGCGAGTATCCGCCCGTCGCCGCCGCCCACACGCCCTTGCCGCCCAGTCCGCCGTCTTCCGCTTTCACCACCCGCACCAGCGTCTCCTTGGGCACGGTGTTGATGGCATGGTTGTCGGCCTCTCCCCCAAAGAGGAACCCCATGAAAACCTTGCTCTTGTGAAACAGCGTGTCGGTCTGATGCATCGGCATGTGCCAGTTCCGCGTAACGCTCTGTTGCGAGCCGTAACGCAGGTTGGCCTGATACCCGTCGTCGGACAGGGCTCTTCCGTCCGGGCGCGCCTCATGGGCTTTCACGCTCTTCTCCGTTGCAATGTACGGGGCGTGCTTCATCATCACCACGTTGTACGGATAGGCCGGGTTATAGACCGCCCGCAGCATCAAACGCGCGACTTTGTAGTACGGGTCGTCCGGCCGGGCGCCCCGATAGGGGCGGTCCGCGGGATTGGCATCGACGTACACATAATCGCCGTCTTGAATGCCCTGGTCTTTGGCCGCCTGTGGGTTCATGTGCATCTGATGCTCTCCCACATAGGGCGCCCGCCGGTCGATACGGTGCGGATCGCCGAAATTACTGTCGTAGATCATGTGCCAGTCCACATTGCTCCAGCTCGAATGCACGCGGTGCCGCGTCTTGGGAGTCAGGCAGTAGAAGTGAAACCCACGCGCCCACAAAAAGTTCTGGGTCTTCCGCACCTGTTCCCATGGCATCTTGATATTTCGGATAGTCCGCTCATCCCAATGCTCGGCGTCGGGACTGACACCGTAGTCGTCGGGACGAACATACGGGTTGCTTGAAACGATGACGTTTGGAAGGTACGGCGTCGCCTCCGGGCCCTCGCGATGGACAATGAAGTTCTCGCCATATTCGATCGCCTCAGGCACGTCGGCATACGCGTGCAGCCGGCCCGTGTCGGTATGGAACGGCTCGTCGTCGTGCACCTGTTCCCAGAACGGTATGCGCGGATACGTTCGGAATAGAAGCAGAGACGCCCCCGGCGGGCCGTACTTGCCCGCCATGATGTCGTCCAGCAAGTATCCCGCCGTCGTGGTGCATGAATCCAGCAGCCTTTGAATGTACACCCGACGCTTGCCCTCGTGCTCGAATTTGAAATAATCGAAAAACCGCCGGTCACCCGTCTCGTCCGCCATCGCCTTGGCGATGCCGGCCAAAATGGTGAGGTCGTCCTTGGTATCAAACAGCGGCTTGATCCCGCCCTTCCAAATCTGAAGAAACGGATTCGAGCACGACGCAGTGATCTCCAGGTCCTCAAATTCCACCCAACTGTTCGCGGGCAGACCAATGTCCGCGTATTGAACCGACGACGTCATCACGATGTCCTGCGCGACGATCATCTCGATCATCGGATTGACGTTCTTGAACATGTCGTAACAGTGCTTGGCGTTGTTGAAGAGATTCACGTTGGTGAAGTGCAGCGTCTTCGTCGGCGTGGGCATGTGCGTCTTGCCGGTGAAGACCTTGCGACCGGCCTTGGGAGTTTCCACGATCAGCGGCCGGTCCCCATGATTCCAGTACGCCGGCTCTTCATCCTTGCAGTAATTGTGCGCGTGAATGTCGCGCCCGTGGGCTTTCTCATCCAGATTGGCCTCGAAGGGATCCTCCGCCACCCATCCCTTGAATCCCGGACCGGTGATCTTGCTTCCCTGGAACAGTGCGGCCTTGTAGTTGCCCGCCCAACCGTGCACACCGGTTCCTTTCTTGCCGATGTTACCGGTCAGCATAATCGGCAGGTAGGCCGCCCGATTCGCCTCCGTCGCGTGAAACCAGTGGTTGATCCCCTCTCCCTGATGAATGGCCACCGGGCCGTTCGACTGCGTCGTCTCCCAGATGTCTCGAGCCAGCCGCTCGATCATGGCTTTGGGCGCGTGGGTGATCTCCGCCACTGTATCGAGGTCGTAGTCTCGCAGATGCACCTGGTACAGCGACCAGAGCGTTTGCACTTCCACTTCCGTTCCGTCGACCAGCTTGATTTTCCAAATGCCGTCCAATGTCGGCTCTACGCCCTTCTCCACCATCCGCCGGCCCACGTCGTCCCGGGTGATGGCCACTGGACCACCGCTTTTTGCGTCCCAGACTACGCGGTCGCCGATCTTGGCGTACTGCTCGTCCGTCAACCCTTGGACTCTGTAGCTCGCGCCCTCTTTCGCCAGTCCGCGTTCGTAGTTGGAAAACACCTCGTCGGCGCGCACGCGCGTCAGTGTGTCCGTCCGAACCAATAGCGGGAAGTCCGTAAACTGCTTGATAAACGCTTCGTCGTACCACTTGTTGTCTATCATGTGCCGGGCAACGCCCAGCCAGAACGCCGCATCCGTCGCGGGGCGGATCGGAATCCAATAATCCGCCTTGGTGCTTGGGGCTCCGTATTCCGGCGCGATCACCACGATTCGCCCGCCCCTCTCCATGCACTCGATAAACCAGTGCGAATCGGTCAGTTTGTTCTCCACGAGGTTTTTGCCGTTCATAATGATGAGCTTGCTAAACCTCAGGTCGTTGAAATCGCAATCGGAATTCTGCAGACCATGCACCCAGGGTTGTCCGGGCGTCTGATCGCCGTGCCAGGTGTAGTTGCTCCAGTTGCGGCCGGCCTTCGCCTCTTTGGGACCGACTTTGCGAATGTGCGCGTCCAACAGGGCCATGGAATTGTTCAGCCGATACATGCCGTATTTGCCGATGACGCCGGTGAGTCCCATTCCGCCGCGCATCTTGAAGGTCCGCGTGCCGGCGCCGCCCATCTCCTCGATCATCTCCTCCGGATAGCCCTGTGCCCGCAGCCTGGTCGCGCCGGCCTCGCCGCTGTATCGTGTTGCGACGCTCACGTATGCTTTCGCAATGTAGCGCCAGACCTCGTCCCACCCGATGCGCACGTGTACGTCCGAGCCGCGGCTGTCGAATTGGAATTTGGTGCGATTTCCGTCAGCGTCCAGGTCTGGGAAGCCGGCGTCCGCCCACTCCTTCCACCCCTTTCGAATAATCGGATGCTTAAGCCGGTATGGACCGTAGACCAGCCGGTGAAATGTATAGCCCTTGGCACACTGCCGCGGGTTCCAGTTGGCCGTCGCATGGTTTCCGTATATGTCGGAATAGTTCTGATAGTCGTATTGCGCTCCCATGCGCGTGATAATCCCGTTCCGCACGTACGCCTGAACGCGGCACGCGTGCGTGTCGTTCGGAGAGCACACCCAACTGAACGTATGGTCGTAACGGAACTGGTCGCGGTAGATTTGTTCCCACTCCCGTGCGGGATAGTAGGCCAGCGGGTTGACGATGTCAGGACGGAACGCCAGTGCCCGAAGTGGCCAGCCTCCCGCGAGTGTGCCCACGGCGACGCCGGACGTCTTGAGAAACTCGCGACGCGTTGCATGACTCGCCAGTCGCTCAGCTTTCATTGTCATCGTGCAACCTCCGTAACCAGCAGTTCCCTTTGAATTCCAGATCGTGGCGACGCGTACACGGTGAGCGAATAGTCGCCTTCGTGTTCAAACGACCAGGAGCGATCGACGGCAACGCCCCGGTGCACCTCTTCGGCGCCGTCCGGCCAGACGATTCGCAACGATTCGACTTGCGTCGCAGCGCCCACTCCAAAATGAACCGCGAGGTCGTCCTGCGAAAGGTAGGAAGAGCTGGCGCCCACTTCGGCCATTTGCGTCGTTCCGCCGGCCGAGACGTATACCCGCGCGCCCAACGCCCGTGTGTTCCCGCCGACCTGACGCAACAAGACCCGCACCCAGTGCCCGACCTTTGCGGATGTGTTTCGGAGCACAAGCGGCTCGCCGCCGTGGACCGCAACGATCAGGTCCATTCGGCCGTCCTTGTCGAAATCGACCTGCGCCCCGCCGCGGCCGACAATCGGTCGATCCAAAACCGTTGAGGCACGGGCCGCTACCTCCACATATCCCTGACTTCCTCGGTTCCAAAACACGAACGGCTTCTGCGCCACCAGCCGCCTCGTGTCGTGCCGATCCTCCAGCGTGCTACCATTGACCACCCACGCATCACGAAGTCCGTCATTGTCTAAATCGCAAAAACCCGCCGCCCAGCCGACCATATCCAGAGATATCTGTCCAAACCCAACCTGGTCGGCATCATCCATGAACCACACTCGGCCATCGGCGCCATCACCCATCGCCGGATCAATCGTCATATTGCGAAACATCGCGTTTTCCTGGGCGAGCCAGTGCGTGATCATGAGGTCTTGATCGAGATCGTTGTCGAAGTCCGCCACCGCGATGCCCATGGCGCCGCGATAGTCCGCGGCCAGCGAGGACGCGCCGATGTCTTGGAACGCGCCGTTTCCGAGGTTCAGAAACACACCGTTCTTCGACACATCGTTGGCTACGTACAAGTCGCCCCACCCGTCATTGTTCAGGTCCACCCAGCTCGCCGACAGACTTCGCCCCGACGGATCGGCCACGCCGGCCTGGGCGGCGACCTCTTCGAACGTCCCATCGCCCCGGTTGCGAAAGAGCGAGTTCGGCTCCGGTGGATACGAAGAAGGATTCAGCGTATACGGCTGTTCCGTCTCATACTGCCGGCGCGACATCCCGCGATCTTCGTTGCGATAGACGAAATCGACATAGTTGCAGACGTACAGATCCAGGTCGCCGTCACGATCATAATCCGCCCAGGAGCAACCGGAACTGAAGCGCGCGTCCTGCACTCCTCGTTGAGCGGTCGCATCCACAAAAGTGCCGTCGCCCATGTTCTCGTAGAGCACATTCGGTCCGAAAGCCGTCACATAGAGGTCCAGATCGCCGTCGTTGTCACAGTCTCCCCACGCAGCGCCCATGCCATGGCCGACGTGCCCCACACCGGCACTATCCGTCACGTCGACGAACGACTCGCCGCGGACGTTGCGGAACAGCTTCGCCCGCCCAGCGACTGCGTCCAGCGGGGCGCCGGGCGTCACCTGTCCTGAGAAGTTCACGAAATACAGGTCCACAAAGCCGTCCCCGTCAAAATCACCACAGGCCACTCCCGAACCCATGTCTTCCGGCAGAAGCGATGCCCGCCCGGATGGCATATGCGTGAAATTTACGCCCATTGCCGCTGCAACTTCCTCAAAACGAATCGGCACCGCCGCTGTTCCGACATCCCGCGCCAGCACGCTGGTCAGACCGGCCACCTGCGCCCCCGCCCCCGGGACCGCCTCGCCAAGTCGCAGCCCGGTCGCGGCGATCACGCCTCCGACGGCCGCCGTGAAGACGAGGCTCAGCAGACCCCAACGCGCCAAGAGGCGCTTTCGCTTATCCTTGCGGCCGGTGACGCGCATCCAAAGACACCTGTTCCCCGCCATCGCGCCGAACGCGAATAACCGCCTCCGCGCGAGCAATGGGTGTAACCTCGCTCCTTACTTTCTTCTCCGTCCCGAACAGCCGATCGAGAAACGGCGCACTGTATTTGCAATACATCACCGTCGCCGTGACTCTTAGTTGATCGCCGGCCACCGCGGCGGGCACGGCAAACTCTTTCGCGTCCGTGCCGGAAACCACCGTCCGCTTCGATGCGTCCGCCGGCATGGCCGGACACTCAAACGAGAAGTCGGTCGTGTCGGCGAACCCCGGGAAGAGCGTTCGCTTGAACCGGGCGCCCACCATGTGCCACAACTCGTGCCGTCCGATCAGGTCCGCCTGCTTGTCGATGAGCTCCGCCTTGAAGACGATCTTGGGATTGACCAGGTACCCGCGATCATCCGGCCTGGCGGACGCAAACACCACGTTCCCCGAATCATCGGTGACGGAAACTTCCACCCAACCTTCGATCATGTCCATCGGACCGGTCGGGAAGTCGTGGCCCGCCTTGTTGTTCGTCACCACCGCCTGGATTGTGACCGATTCCCCCGGACGCACCTCTTCCGGCGCGGCAAGATCGACGCGCACCACCGGCCCCGCGGTCCACCGATCCTCGATTTCCGGCACCTCATACTCCCCGCGCAGCCACTTGACTGTCAGTTCGCAATGCTCCTCCGCGCCCGGCAACTTATGGACTCTGGGAACGAACTGGTTCGCGCCCAGAAACCTATGGCTGCGGTGTTTCCCGTCGTTCGCACTGCGGTTGGGATCATCCACATCCCCGGCCGCCGGATCTCGTGAGTTTGCCACCAGCGGCATATGGCACTCCCGGCAGGACACGGTCTTCACCGGATCCCCTTCCGTGTGCCATCGGCTCTTCCGCCAACTGTCGTACTGGTTCTGTCCCTGCACCCAGCCGAAGTCATTCAGCTCTTCGTCGACGAACTGCTTGTGACACGCCCCGCATGCCTCCGCCGTCTTGTACAAGCGCCGCGAATACGACTCGACGTGCTGCCGGGGATACGCCCGAATCAGAAAATCGCTTACCGTCTTCGCCACCACGCCGTCGTGAAGCTCGTAGACGTATCGCGTCGCCGGATCGATCGTATAATCCGCGTTGCCGCGCACATCCGTCTGGGTCGTGCTATGACACGAGAGGCAGGAGACGCCCTCGTCCGCTCCTTCCGCACTGAGCGTCTCATTGCCGACGTTCTTGGCTCCGCTGAAGAGCGAGATGGGGTCGTGGCACCCGGCGCAATAACGCGTCGCCTCCGGAATCAACTCCGAAGCCATGTTGACCTGCACGGCCTGAAACACGAAGTCCATCGACGCATACCGATGGGCACTCGGCGTCCACTCTTCCACGATTTCAGGGTGACAGCCGCTCGTCCCGCATCCTGCCGAACCCGCAAGCGTTCGCGGATCGATCCCACCGCTCGTCGCGAACTCCGCCCGTGCGTCGGCCAGCGCTGAGTCGACGGCCCGCCGCCGCCCCTCTTCAAGCTCCATTGCGTCGCACAATTGCTCCGCCACCGTGACGATCCCGACGTGTTTGTTCGGATCGATCTTCAGATTCTTCAGAAACACCTGCCTCTGCGAATCGTTCAGCACCGAAGCTACGCGGCTTGTCAATCGCTTCTCGGTCTCGCTCATATCCTTGCGCGCCAGGCTCGGGGCAAACGGACGGTCCTGGCCGTATCGAAAACTGTAATTCGCGGGAAACGACTCGTTGAGTGCGACCGGCGCATAAGTCAACGCCATCGCGACACACGCCGCCGACGGCGCCGCGCCCCACGCGATCGTCTGAACCATGCACGATCGCATGGCCGACCCCATCCGCTGACGGACCTCCTGATTGTTGCTCTTGCGGAACACCAGTGTGGCCAGATGCGCCCCCAGCCCCGCGACGAAAACCACGCCCGTCACGATATGAACCAGGTCCCAGCCATACTCAATTCGCGTCCCGGCAATCGCCTGCCACGTCAGCACACCGCCGCTCACGAACAGAGCCAGCAGCGCCGCCGCCGACACATACCCCAACAACTGATAATGACTGAGGTTCCCGCGAAACCGCATCCACCAGTGTTGACCGACATACCACCCCACGGGCACTACCATCAGTACCCCCAGCACCGTGTGCCAGAGCACAGAAAACTGATTGGCGACGGAAAAGTCGAGGAGATAAATCGCGAATCCGGTTACCGTCTCGAACAAGAGCAGTCCCAGGGTCAGACCCGTCAACGGACGCCGCCATTCACTGGCCGCGTCCACCCGGCCCGCCGGCGTCGCCCGCGGGTTCGCCGCGCGGTCCGGCAAATCCGACGTGCCGCACGACGTCTCTTCTCTTACAACACCTGGCGTTGTCCACCGATCCATCGCACCGGCCCTCTCAAAACGGTGCCCCTCGACGGCAGCCCCGCTCGACGCGCTATTCAATCACTAGCTTCTGCCAGATGCTGATGTTCTTCTTTCCGTCCCGATCACCCGCGCCGCCGTTCCAAATGGCGAACGACACCGGCAGATAATCGCCCGCGTCGAACGCCCGCTCGTCTGCGTCCTCGTGCGCGTGCGGCAGCGCCAGCGACCGCTGCATCTGCACATACCACACGCCCCGATGATGCACCGCCTCCCCTTGCACCATCTGCACATTCGACGGCTTGCCCGCCAGCGTCCCGGGGCCCCGGGCCACCAGACATTCGACCGGCGTGGTCAGCTCCGGATCCGCCACCAGATTTCCCGCGCCCCACGCAGTGATGAACTGCGCATCGTGCTCGGTGATCGTCGCCGGCGGCAACGGCCACACCGCCATCGCTGAAGTCGTGACCCGTTGCTCGGGATACCGGTCCACCGCCCGGTCGGGAAACGCGGCGTCCACATCCTGGTACCCGTCCTTGATGTTCTTCTGGCGATCCGCCTTCCAAAACCAGATGTTCACGCCCCCGTGCTCGCCCGTGTCGCCCATGTAGAACGGCGGATCGCTGCTCAGCGAAAACTGAATGGCCACGCCGTCGCGAAATTCGTCCTGCCGCACCGCGCGCTCGTCCGGCGCCGCGTCGATCCACACCAACCGAAAAGCCAGCTCGTCATCATTGTGCAACGCCTGCACCGTCAGGCCTTCCACTCGGTCTTCCGTCCACCACAGAGGAGTCAACGCCACGTACACCGCGCGGGCCTGCTCCCACTCGGGCGCCATCGGTTCCGACGGCAACGGCCCGCGAATGTTCGGCGCCACGATCGTCCGTTGCTGCAAGCGCGCCCGCTCCTGCGCCCCTTGGCGCGACAACGACTGCACGTAGTGAATCAGGTCCCACATCTCCTCATCGTTGTAGACGCTGCCATACCCCGGCATCGGCGTCCCCTTCAGCCCCTTCACGATCCGTGCGTAGAGCTGATGCCCCTCGTCTCCCCCCTTGAAAATGCCGTTGACGAACGACCGCGGCGGAACCGGATAGCCCTCGTTGTCGTACTTCACGGCCTCCGCCACCGGATGACCGCTTTCTCCGTGACAGGTCGCACACCCTTCCAGATACGTCCGCCGCCCCCGAAACCAGTGTACGTCATCAAACGCAGGTTCCGGCGGAACGACTAGCGGGGCTTCCGACTGCGTGCGCTCCGCCAACGCGTCCGCAAGCTCTTCAGTCTTGATCGTTCCCTCGGCGACCCACTTTTCCAGTTCCGTCCGCGCCCCACCGACGTGCAGTTGCCGCACCAACGTCACCAGCGCTCGAAGGTCCGTCGCCGGCAGATGCCCCCACGGCGGCATCGCCGACCCCGGCATCCCGCGGCTGATGGTCTGCAACAGATCGTCGTCCGACGGAATCTGGTTCCGCGTCGTCGCCAGCTTGAAATTCCCCTGCTGCAGGTTCCGCGGCCGTGGATTCATCAGATACGCAAACTTGCCGGCCCCGTCACCCTGATCGCCGTGGCAGATCGAACAGTACTTGGCGAACAGCGTCGCGCCCCGGGCCGCGAGGGGATCAGCCGACGATGCGGCCGCAGCGGCTTGGCCTTCTCCCGGGGCAGCGCGATCCGCTTCGGCCGCCTTCGACTTCGGCGAATTCGCAACCCCATCGGACGAAGCGTTGCGAACTTGGTGCGATTTTTCCACTGCTGTGTCGCTCCGCAGGTCGACCGACGGAGGCGCCTCATCCGGCGCACCCTCCAGCTTCGCGACATTCGCCACGCACGCGCTGATCGCCATCGTCGCCAGCATGACGCCCACCGCGCAACCCCAACCGTGGTCCGGCAGACGGATCCGCCCTAAACCTTGACGATTCATTGTCGTTCCCTTTTTCCAGAACCGTTGCCGCTTGCGCCGTTTTGCCCGACGCTGACGTCTTGAATCGAGGTCGTCCGCAGGAACTCGCCGTACGCGTCCCGCACGCTCTTCCAACGCGCGTGTCCGGCACAGGGGTTTGCATCACCACAGATTTCATTCCCGAACGGACACGGACGACTCGGACCCAGCGCCGGTTCAAAAGGCGTGAGGATTTCGTGAAGCCGCACCTCCTGCGGCCGACGCACCATTCGAAACCCGCCGCCGACTCCCGGCGTCGCGACCAGCACACCCGCCCGCACCAGTTGCCCCAGAACATTGGACAGGTACTTGCGCGGAATCCCCGTCTCCTCCGCGATCTTCGGCCCGGGAATCGGCCACTCGTCCACGTGTCGCGTCAGACACACCATCGCCCGTAACGCATATTCGCTCGTTCGAGAAAGCATAATCAGCTATCGCCTATACGTCTACAATTATGTAGTTAATACGCGTCGTGTCAAGCGGATTCTCCAAAAAAACTGGCCGTCCCCAAAAAGGCCCCAACGCTTCAGCGAAACCATCATAACTATATATTTTACAAACTGTTATAAATCGCTTAGTCCATCGTCAACTTACGCCGGTCGGCGTCGACAACGGCGACCGGTTGGCCTCAGCGGACGGCGCAGAGTCGGCGGAAGTCCGGAAGGATATCGGCAAGCCGGGCGGAATCACCCTCGGCGAGGATCAGGGCACGTTGGTACGTCTCGACGGCAGCTTCGAGTTGGCCCAGCGTCCAATAAACGTTCGCCAATGTCTGCAAGCTCTCAATGTCGCCGGCGGTCGAGACTTCCACGCATTTCTCCGCCGCGGCGAGGGCCATGTCGGGGTCAAGTAGATCGGCGACGGCGTCGTGCCATAATCGACGAGGAAAGTGCCGCAGAACGGCACGCGTGGCCTTGCCGTCGCGAATGGCCTCTTCAGCGATTCCCACCGCGCGTCGACACTGCTCTCGTCCTTCGTCAACTCGGCCGAGATTGACCAGAAACTCACCCAGATCGGCGTTGGAGAGGTACAGACGCTCAATACTCTCGCGGTGGTCGGGCGCTCGAATCATGGCTGTTTCGCAAACACTCACCGTTCGCCGATAAAAGCCTTCGGCCGCGACGTAATCGCCCAGAAGTTTGGACACGTTCGCCAACCCGTTGAGGGCCTTCGTCAGGCACGACGGTGGAACTTCATCCGTTTTTTTCTGAAGAAGCTCCTCAGCGAGCTGCAGAGCGCGGAGGAACCACGCCCGTTCGGACTCGGCATTGCCCTTGCTGCGTTCCTTATGTGCACGGTCGATGTACCACCATGCAAGTTTGTCGACGTAATAGGCGTTGGCGGGATCGAGTCGCACCATACGTTCCGCCAATTCCGTCGTTCGCCGGCAGTGGGCGCACGGTGTCGTGCGATCGAGACAGTCCGCTCGTCGGCCGGGGTGCGCCAGTGCCGAAAACAAACCACATAGGCGGCCGGCGTTGTTGGGTTCCTCCGCGACCAGCCGCTCGCCCACCGCTTCCTGCTTCGCTTGCCACGTTTCGGCCTGTGCCTGGTCATTAAGCTCGTAGGCGATGCCCCGCATGCGGTCGTAGCTCCAGAGCAGATTGTCCAGAAAATCGAGGTTGCCCGCATGTTCCGCAACCAGCCGTTCATCGATGGCCAGCGATTCATCGTAGTGTCGCTTGGCCGTCGCAATCTCGTTGCGCGCCTTGGCCATGTCTCCGACGCGAACGATGCTGATTGAGAGATGGGCCTGGAGTTCCGCGTTTCCCGGGTCGGCGGCGGTAAGTCGGCGACGGATGGCCAACGCCCGTTCACAATACTCCGTCGCCCGCGAGAGGTCGCCCATTCCTTCAAACAACCCTGTCGAGTGCCGGAGGGCCTCCGCGAAGTCGCTGAGCAACGCGGCGTCGTCGGGCGACTCCTGTATCATCGATTCGTAGCGGGGAATGGCGGTCGCCAGAATCTCACGTCGCACGTTTTCAGCCCCGGCCACGCGATCCAGCCGCTGGGATACATCCTGAATAAAGAACCGGAGGTCTTCGCGAGTCTGTTCATACTTCATCCGGGCGTTCGCGGCGTGCTGGGCCTCACGCTGTCGTGCCGTACGCGTCATTTGAAGCAACACGGTCGAGGTCGCCGCCCAGCCGATGAGCAGAACCACGGCCATGGCCGTCCCCCAGGCCAGCGCCCGATGGCGGCGAACGGTCTTGTTCAGAACGTACCACGTGCTGTCGCCTCTGGCGTGAATGGGTTCACCCTGCAAATAGCGTTCGATGTCATCCCCCAGTTCCGCGGCGCTTTGATATCGCCGGTCGGGCTCTTTTGGCAGGCACTTGAGTGCGATGGTGGCGAGGTCGGAGTCGATTCCACGGACCACGCGGCCGGGGGGTTCGGGTTCGGTATGGAGGATCGCGTCCAGAACCGTCCCCATCGAGCCGGTGACGTTGTATGGCATTCGCGCGGTCAATAGATGGTAGAGAATCAACCCCAGGGCGTAGACGTCGGTGCGGACGTCGATGCGGTCGCGATCGCCCTCGGCCTGTTCAGGCGTAGCCCACGGCAACGAGCCGATGAACTGGCCGGTTACGGTGATGGCCGGCGCGTCGGGCTGAGGAATCGCACCGTCGTCGGTCAGCCGGGCCAGGCCGAAGTCGAGCACGCGCGGTTCGCCGCGGTCGTCAATGAGGATGTTGCCGGGCTTGAGGTCGCGGTGAATGATGCCGCGTTGATGGGCGGCGACGATGGCGTCGCAGATTTTTCCGAACACGATCAGCTTGTCGCGGATCGACAGGCGGGCCTTGGCCACGTAGACATCCAGCGGGCGACCGGCGATGTAGTCCATGACGTAATAGCACCGCCCGTCGGCCGCTCCCCCGTCGTGCAGACGAACGATGTTGGGATGCTGCAACCGCGCCAGGGCCTGTACTTCCCGTTGAAAGCGGAGCCGATCGAGCGGCGTGGACAATGCGTGGTCGCGCAGCACCTTGACGGCCACGTCGCGCCGCGTGGAATGCTGCCGGGCGAGATAGACCGCCCCCTGCCCGCCGCGGTGCAATTCCTTTATCAGCGTGTATCCGGGAATCGCGTCCGGCCGAAGCGCGGGCGCCGCCACCGCGGCATCAGGAATCGCGTCCACCTGCCGCCGCGCGAGGGTGATGATCTGGCGGGAGTGTGGTGGCGCGTCATTATTGGGCGGGTCGATGCGGATCATGTCGTTTGCGCCATTGTCAATCGAACGGAGCCTGTCAATTTCGAGCCGCGTGCGCCCTTTCCGAGCCGCGCCCGCGAGGAAGCGGTCTTGTAAAGTGGGCACCGCCCACCTTTTGGAGCATCGCGTCGCGCGAATTGGTGGGCAGTGCCCACCCTACCAAGCCTGCGCGCCCGTCGGGCAAAGCACCCATGAAATCTTGTAAATCTTGTAAATCTTGTAAATCATGTCCATTCCATGAAACGCCGTTCAAGCCATTCCTGACTGCGCCTCAAGCGACGGATCCGCGGCCCACTCACGAGGACGAACTCAAATAATTCGACCGGCTGCCCATCAGCAACGCGAGCCGTTCGTGCGCCCGCGCCCGGAGCATGTGCATCGCCCCTTTCGAACGCCCCATCGTGCCGGCCGCGTCCTCGGCGGCCATGCCGTTCAAGTCCATCAGCGTGACCGCGTTGCGGTAATCCTCGGGAAGCCGGGCGATGGCGGCCTCAAGGAGCGTTTTGGCCTCGCCACGGGCAGCGCGGCGGTCGGGCGTGGAGCTTGTGCCGCCGAGAAGCTCCAACAGGACGACGAACGAGTCGTCGGCGTGGGGCAGGCTGACCTGCCGACCCCGCGGCGGGCGTTTGGCCCGGTTCAACTCGCGGACCGCGTCGCGAATGTTGTTTTCGCCGATGGCCGACACCCACTCGAAAAACGAATCCGGCCCCGACGGTATGAACTGCTCGATCTTCAGGAACACCTCGAGATAGGTCACCTGCATCACGTCGTCAAGATCAAAAGCCGACCGATACGCCGCCCCAATCCGCCCGGCCAGCCGCCGCCGCACGCGTTCGTCGTACTTGTCCAGCACTTCCTCGAGCGCATCCCGATCGCCGGAAAGCGCCCGGGTGGTCAACGTGTCCAGCGAAACGATCATCCGGGCCATCCTTCCGCGCCGCGTACCCAACCGGAGACACGGATTCTAGTCGCACCGGCGAAAATATTGCAATTCCCGCGTGATTCGCCGCCCAAATCGGCGCTAACGACCGGTGGAGCGTAATACCGGTTTGGCGGGCGTTCGACCATGTGAGTTTCCGCCCCGGTGGGACGGCTTCTGTCGCCACGGGCGGAGCGACGCACAGCACGGCACAACCGGTGGTCTTCGTACCGCGGGGATTTCCGCCCCGACAGGCGCCCGGTATAACGCGGCGCGAATTCAAGGGAGGGAGTCCACGAGTCAGAGAGGATGGCCTTGGAACAATGACCAAGAAAAAGGGAGGAACGGATGTCACCGGGATTTCGCGTACGAATCGGTAAATGTGGAGGATTCTGTGGCGCACTGTCAATCGCCGTCGGCGCACCGAGTATTGCGCAAGTGTGCTCGGACCCGAACACAACGTGTCTGTTCGCGACCAACGTGCCCGCCGTCTGCGGCTGGGATCAGGAAGGTCAGGCGGAAGGACACCCCAGTACGTCAAATTGTAACGACAGTTCGCTCCCCTACGCCGTTCAAAGCGACGGGTTCATTGAATGGGACGGTAGTGGGTCCGGCGCATGCGACAACAACGGCGGTGCGTGTTCGGCGGATTTCGGGTGCTCGTGCGAGTTTGCGGAGGATTGTGAATGCTATCTGGAGGCCACACAGTTTGGCGCGTACTCCCTACCGCCCGGCAGGGCGATCAGATCGGTGTTTGCAGACGTTCAGTGCCGATTCAACCACCAGACCGCACAGTGCGGTCCCGACGCGGGACGGGTAAGAGTTCGTGTTCAGCTTCCGAGCAGCGCGCTTTCCACCGTGATCGAATTGCCGAGTCAATTCTCAAACGGACTGAATGACGACAACTGCAAATACCGCCTGAGTGCACAGTCTGTGGCAAATATCACGAACTTGATTGCAGGTGCCTGGGACGCCGGGTTGGTGAATGATCTCCAGGTGGCCGTGCGCAGGGTCGAAGACGGCGGAGCCAACACCGCGCTGCGTGTCAATGCGTTTCGCATTGCTGTAATCGACTGTTCGGATTGCAGTGGATTTGGCGTAAATGGCGACGGCGTATGCGATTTCTGTGATGGCCAACCGAATGGAACCCCGTGCGCGATTGATTCCAATGTGTGCACGGACGACAGGTGCGCCAACGGGTGCTGCGTGCCGGTAAACAACACGGCCCCGTGCCCTGACGGAATCTTCTGCAATGGCGTGGACACGTGCAGCAACGGCGCCTGTCAGCACACAGGCGATCCGTGCCAGAGTTCCTGTACGGCCCCGGGCACGGACGACAGCGACTGCGCCGGCTGCTGCAACGAGGCACAGGACAATTGCAGCGCTCCGGAGCCGGACCATTCGCCTTGCAACGACAGCCAGCACTGCAACGGGGCCGACACGTGCAACAGCAGCGGGAGCTGCAGCAACCACGCGGGTGATCCGTGCCAGAGTTCCTGTACGGCCCCGGGCACGAACGACAGCGACTGCGCCGGATGCTGCAACGAAGCTTCGGACAACTGCAGCGCCCCGGAGCCGAACAACTCGCCTTGCAACGACAGCCAGCACTGCAACGGGACGGACACGTGCAACAGCAGCGGGAGCTGCAGCAACCACGCGGGCGATCCATGCGCCGGCGGGTCCGAATGCGCTGATGCTTGCAATGAATCCGCCGACAACTGTTTTGACCCCGCGGGAACCGGGTGCGTCAGCGACAACATGGAGTGCACGAACGACGTATGCAACGGAAGCGGCGCTTGCACGCACCCCAACGCGCCGAATGGGACCACGTGCGGAGACAACGACGCCTGCACCACGGGCGATGTGTGTTCAGGCGGCATGTGCGCTGGCACGCCCGTGGTGTGCTCCGACGACGCAAACGTTTGTACGGACGACGCCTGCATGGGCGGATCATGCCCATACACACCCATCATCGGCCCTTGCGATGACCACGACCCGTGCACGCTCGACGACGAATGTTCGGGCGCGGAGTGCTCCGGGACGCCCAAACAATGCGACGACGGGTTCTTCTGCAACGGAATCGAGAAATGCGTGAATGGCGTGTGCGTGGACGGCGAGGAGCCGGATTGCAAGGACGACGTCGAATGCACGGCCGACTTCTGCGAAGAAACCACGCATGGATTCGTCTGCCACCACGTGCCCGACGACGCGCATTGCGGGCCAGGCCAAACCTGTCATCCGAACCTCGGCTGTAGACCCGTCTGCCTGGACGTCATCCCGCCGGTCATCGTCCACAACGCGGGTCACCCGGGATCGACGCGCCCTTGTTCCGGCTACATCGACCCGCGGATTGAAAGCTCGAACGGACTGGCGTTGGACCGCGGTGTGAACAGCATCGACATTCGATTCAGCGAGCCGGTGTATAAGATCGGCGGCGATGACGTTGACGCGACCAGTTTTGTGGTCACCGAAACGGGCGGCGCCGCACCGCCGGGGGTTCTCTCGGTAGGGCAGATCGACGGCACGGCGTATCGGGTCAGGCTGGCGCGTTTCATTACGCTTCAGGAATGGACGACGATTCGGGCCATCGTCGAGGACGATTGCGGAAATCCCATTCTGAACACCGGCCCCGGCGGGCCGATCGACGAGCCCGACCGCGTCGACGTCGCCGCCCTTCCGGGTGACGTGAATCAGAACGGCGCTACACGACCGGCCGACCTGATCAATCTCCGGCAGGCATTTGCGGGCGGGTTCCTCGCACCTTGTGAATCGGAGACCCTGTACTTCGACATCGACCGCAATGGCGTCCCGTTGCAGCCGGTCGACCTGATCCGCTTCAGGCAGATCGTCGCCGGCACTGCTCCGGCCACCACAATCTGGCATGGAAAGAACTTGAACGCCTTCCGACCCTAGTGTTCCGTCACACCTAATTTTTCGGGGTGGCACGGGCAAGCGTACTCGCTTGCCCGTGATCTCCGACTTTCGGCCTCGACTGCGATTTCAACGCGCTGGCGGGTTTCACACGGACAACGGAGT
>JABFSN010000117.1 GCA_013140575.1 Phycisphaerales bacterium
ATCGCCACCTTCTCCTGCCCTGTGAAATGCCGCCGTTGCTTCGCGTTGTTCATGTCGTTTTCCTCCGATCGGGACCACACTAACCCGCACGGCCGAAAACTCCATTTCCGACTGAAGCAACACAGGCGATGCCACTGGCTGAAGTATCGCAGTCAGGGGCGGTCCACCGTCGCGCGGATGCGGATCAAGTGGGAAAAGGCCAAGGCGCAGCACTCGTGGGAGGGGATGAAAATGATCCCCTACTACTGGATCAGCCGACTTGCCTGGCAAGATCGGAAAGTGGAAGACCGGGTGGAGAATGAAAGGATGATGGAGCTGGATCGGCGGTGGCGGGAGCAAGAGATACGAGAGACCACCGGGCGACGGGGACGGTGGAACGCCGCGCGGGAACGGGCGAAGTCTGCGTGGCGGGCGTTCCGGGCGGCGCTGGATTCGCCGGCCATGCGGCACCGGGCGGTGCGCTACCGGCGCGTGGTGCGGGAACTGACCCGCGTGGGGATCGCGGACACGAACCGCCGGGAGGCCGCGGTCGAGGAAATGCAGGCGTTGTGGGGGTACTTCGCGGGCGAGTTTCCCGAGGCGGTTCTTGAGTTCGACGGGTTTCACGCGTTGGAGGTGGCGCGCGAGGAAAAGATCGCGGACTTCGCGGCGAAGGTAGGCGAGCTGGTGGCCAGGACGAAGTCGCATCGTCCGGCAACGCGAAGTATGGGGCGAATGCTGTTGAAATGGCACGCGGCCGACCTGGGCCTACCCACCGGCAGGCGGTCCTCCCAAGTCCTCGCCGAGAAGAGCATCGCACGATACGCCGACCTTGTGTGGGACCGGGCGATGCGCGGCGGGCCGATTCCCGAGCCAGACCTTTGGGAGTAGGGTAGCCCGCCGGCAATCACCGAAAACGTCGAAGCCGCCCCGGTTCGATGGAATACGCCCGCGTGGTACAATCCCGAATCTCCAGTTACACTCAACCATCGACAAGACCGCGGCCACCCAAACTCGGATGGAGTCCATGACATTTTCAACGGGAATGACCGTGCGTTCGCGCGGGCAGCGTTGTGTCGTTGTCGAAGCCAGCCCGGTCGTCGGCGGCGAAGCCCCGTCCCATCGCGTCCGGCTGCGGGCGCTGGAAGGACCACTCCGCGGGCAAGAGTGGCCAGTCATCGACACGCTCGAAGGGGACCTGAATCCCGAAGAATTGCCACCGCTTGCTCTGGATCGGGTTGGGCGGGACGCGCGCTTCCGGTTGTTGCACGACGCCTTCCAGTTGACGCTCGCGCCTCCGCCGACGACGCTTCTGGCCGCCGGCCGATCACGCATCAGCTTCCACCTGTATCAGCAGATTCCCGCACTGCGGATGCTTTCCTTGCCACGCCCGCGGATTCTCAATGCCAGCGACGTCGGGCTGGGGAAGACGATCGAGACCGGGATCGCGCTGCGGGAACTGATCGCGCGTCGCCGCGGCGGGCGCATTCTGATCGTCTGCCCGGCCGGAATCATGGAGCAATGGCAGGACGAACTCGCCACCAAGTTCGGCCTCGAATTCCAGATTTTCGACCGCGACGGCGTACACGAAGCGAAAAAACAAATCGAACTGGGCGGAAACGCATGGGCGACGGAACCTAGAATCATCGCCTCCTTCGATTACCTCAAACGGCGGGACGGCGTATTTCGCGAAGTGCAAAACGTCCGCTTCAACGTCATCGTGTGCGACGAATGCCATCACCTCGCCGACAACACGCTAACCGACGAAGTGTCGGACCGGCACCGACTGGCGCAGTGGGTGTCGAAGGCATCCGATGCGCTGATCCTGCTGTCGGCCACGCCGCACTCAGGGTATGACGAAAGCTTCGCCTCGCTGCTCAACCTGCTGGAGCCGACTCTCGTGCCCGAGGTCAGGAATATCAGGTATCACAACTACGCGCACCACCTGATCCGGCACCTCAAGCGACACATCAAGAACGCCGATGGAACCGGTTTCTTCGTTCCGGCGAAACCCTCGAAGGCCATTCCATTGACGCTCACAAGCCACGAGGCGGCGGTTCACGCCGCCGTTGCGAGGCAGGCGGGCGTTCTCGACGAACAGGCCGAGTTGCAGAAAAACGCGCGGGACAAGTACGCGCTGCGCCTGGTCGCCACGATCCTCCGAAAGCGGGCCTCGTCATCACTGGCGGCGCTTCGATCCACCGTCACCCGACGATTGGAAAACCTCGAAAAGGCGGCCGAAGACGTGGAGGTCCGACGGGACCACTTGCGCGCCTTGCGCAAAGGCGAGACGATTCCCGACGAGGCCCTGTCCCAGCTTGAACTCGACGCGCATCGAAGCTTTCTCGCGAGAATTCGAGCCGCGGGGAAAAAGCTCAGGACCATCGAGCAGGAAACCCAGGACCTGCTCGACCTGCAAACCCTGCTGGCGACGTGCCCGACGGAAACGGATTCCAAGGCGGAGGCGCTGCTGGGTGAACTCATGGCCATTCACGCCACCCACCCCACGGACAAGGTCATCGTTTTCTCGGAGTACGCCGACACCGTCGAATGGCTCGTCGGCTTTCTCAAGCGGCATGGTTACGAGGACAAGCTGGTTCAGTACGATGGCACACTGACCGGGCCGCAAAGGAAGCGGGCGCTCGCCGACTTTGCCAAGCCCGAGACGCTGTTGCTGGTCAGCACCGACAGCGCCGCCGAGGGTCTGAACCTTCAAACACATTGCCACCGCGTGGCACACGTGGAGCTTCCGTTCAATCCCAACCGGATGCTGCAGCGGCAGGGGCGAGTGGATCGCTTCGGCCAGACCGAGGAATGCGAATTCGCGTTCCTTTACGCCAAGGACACCTACGAAGGCGAGGTGCTGAAACGCCTGCTGGACAAAATCGAACGCCAGGTGCGGAGCGTCGGATCGGTCGGCGACGTGTTGGGGGCGCTCCAAGTCGATCACATCGAACGGCTCATTTCGCAATCCCCGCACGATGTCGGGGCCGCGATCGAAGAAGCCGATCGTTGGATCGAGGAGGAACTCGCGCGGGTCAACAACGTTCGCAACAAGGACTTGATGGGCGACGACGGCCTGAACGAAAGCGAAGTCTGCTCGCTCCAAACGGCGATCGAGGCGGGGAACCGAATCAACGTCGATCCGGTCGGTTTCGTGGAACGCGCCGTCGCTCTAGCGGGCGGCAGATGCCAGCGAGAAAACGGGCTGCTGCGCGTGCCGCAGGTGCCCACGTCTTGGATCGGCGGCAAAGTGCCGCAACAATACGAAGCACTTTACACCGGCCTCGCTTCGGCTCCATCGTTCGCGAAGCCCGGCGATGTCATCGACGACGAGCATCCGCTGGTGCAAAACGCGATTCGTTGGGTTCGCGAGAGCCGATACAAACCGGACGACGACCACCGGATGGCCGCCCGCCTGCTGGAGGGAATCGACGCACCCGACATCGTGGCCACCTTCATCGCGACCGTGCGGGCGAACGACAACACGGAAATGCAGCGCCTGCTCACGATACGCGTCGGCGCGGACGGCACTGCCGATTTGGCCGATGCGTTCGAACTCTTGGCGGGGCGAGGCGTCGGCAATGTCCCGCCGGAGCGATTGACCGCGTTGTTCGGCGGTTGGTGGGAAACGGCTCGCCAACGCGCCGAGGAGGAGGCGACGGGCCGGGCGCGAAGATGGCGCGACGAAGTGAAACAGAAACGCCACGTCGAGGCATTCGATTTGCGCACCAAGTTGGACGAATGGAACCGGGCGACCAGGGCCGTCATTCTGCACCGCCATGAATTTGACCCCGCACAGACGCTGCTGTTCGGAATGGAAAAAGAGCTGCCGCCCGCGATCAAACGCCGATTGCGGGAACACGACCGGGAGTATGAGGAACACGCGACCTTCTTGAATCGCCGCCTCGAATTCGATTCGCCGACCGTCGAGCCGCTCGGCGTGCTGCTGCGCGTGCCATCGAGAGAGGGGCGCTGATGCAGCCGGTCACATTTCTGGGCGAGGCGTTCAGCGAATACTTCTGCACCCGACTGCTTTGGGACGACCCGCAGTTGCGGGGGTTGCTCGACCCGGATGGCGCGGAGGCCCTCTACCGAAGGGCGACCTCGGTTGTTCGGTACGCGCAGCGTCAACTCCGCGACCGGGAACACGCTCGCTCTACCTACTCGCTGCTGCTCGGGCCAATCGCTGAACTTCTGGGCTGGCGACTCGGTGACGCTGAGAAAATCGCCACGGAGGATGGACTCGAAGAGGGCGGCGTGCCGTTGTTCCCCGAGGGGGAATCAGCGCCGATGGCGCGGGCTCTGTGCGTCGCGCCGGACGCGCACCTGGAAGCCGCGCCCGGGGGCCTGCACCGGCGATTTGCGCCGACGTTGAGCGTCGCCCGCGTGCTGAAGGAGCAGGGTCTCGACTACGGCTTCGTGGCCAACGCTTTCGAGCTGCGGCTGGTTTGTTGCATCGGCACGCTGCCGTCGCACGTTGGATTCGACCTTTCGACCATCGCCGAAGGCACCACCGCCGGGCTGGAGGCGTGGAAACTCCTCTACGTCCTGTTGCGGCAGGAAGCGCTGGTCGGCAGGCCGCGGCTGATCGACCTCGTCCGCGAGATCGGCCGCGAGCATCAACAGCGCGTATCCACCGATCTCGGCGTGCAGGTGCAACACGCCGTGGTGCGTTTCATGCAGGGCGTTCTCGACCACCCGGAGAACAAAGCGCACCTCCCGGCCGTCATTTCGGACGACTTTCTGCACGATCTGTATCAGCAGACGCTCCGCCTTCTCTACCGTTTGCTGTTCATCCTGTATGCGGAGGACCTGGGACTGCTTCCCATTGACATGCTGACCTATCGCGAGGGTTACTCGCTCAACCGCCTGATCCATCTTGCCCGCGCGCGGGGCGCGGAGTCGCTGGAACGCACCGACCCCAACGGCCCGTTCTTCGAGGATTCGCTGCACGCGCTGTTCAAGCTGCTGCGCCGGGGGGTGAAGCTCGGACCCGAGGGCAAGATCGATCCGTACGGAGGCGGGCTTTTCGACCCCGAAGGCACCAAGCTCATCGACGCCTTGCGGTGGGGCAACGCGACGGTTGACAACGTCATCGAGAATCTCATCGAGGTGCCCGCGCCGAAGGGATATCACGGGAAAGTGCGCGCCTCAGCTACCGGGAACTCAACGTCGAGCAGCTCGGCTCCATCTATGAAGGACTGTTGGAACTGACGCCTGCGTACGCGGAGCGCGAACTGTGGCGCGTCAGGCTGGACGACAACATCCTGGTCATAGACGGCGACATGCGTCAACGGCTGGCCGGCAAACGCGGCGAAGTTCTCACCGACGACCGCTTCCGCAAGGTGGACGCCGTCGAGACCGACGACGAGGACGCTCAGGACGCCCTCGACGACGACGAACCCGTGGAGAGCGGCGCGGAGGAGGCGTCGGACGGAACCGACGAGCATGGCGATGCGCTTGAGGAAGACGACGAACCCGAGCTCCTCTCCGGCAACAAGCCCATGCGCGTCGTCCATGATCCGATCGGGCCGGGCACCGTGTACCTCAAGACGGGAATGGGGCGCAAGCAGAGCGGTTCGTACTACACCAACCGTGCGTTTGTGGATTTCCTCGTCCGCGAGACGGTTGATCCGCTGGCCGAGGGGAAAACGCCCGCGGAAATACTGGCCCTGCGCTGCGCCGATCCGGCGATGGGGTCGGGGCATTTCCTGGTGGGTGCGTGTCGCCGGCTCGCCGAGCACCTGCTGTCCGCTTATCGCCGCGAGGTGGTCAAGCTCAAGGCCGAGGACGCGAAGGGCGCTTTCACCGAGGACGACCTCTTGCTCATCGCCGACGTTCCCGACGATCTGCGGCGTATGTGGGGCAGCGCCGATCAGGAGCGCGAGCTGGCCGTGTGCCGCCTGCTGGTCGCGGGCAATTGCATCTACGGCGTGGACAAGAACCCGCTCGCGGTCGATCTGGCCAAAACGTCGCTGTGGCTGGTCACCGCGGCCTCGGGGCAGCCGCTGACCTTTCTCGACCACCGCCTGCGCTGCGGCGACTCGCTGCTGGGGCTGCCCGCCGAGGAGCTGGTCACGCCCTACATCCCGCGCAAGGTCAAGGCCGCCCGGTGGGCCGACTATCCCTCGCTGTTGACCGACCGCGAGCAGGTGGGCGAGGGCTTGTTCACCCGGGGCCGGGAGAAGCTGTGCGCCGTGCTGCGCCGCGCGTTCGGCCTGCTCGGGGTGCTGCGACGCAAGATGCTGGAGGACCCGGCCAACTTCGCCGATCACCGGGCGGCGCACGAAACGCTGGTAGGCAGCCTGCGGCCGCTGTGGCGGCTCCATCAGACGCGGGTGGGGTTGGCGTTCCGTCCGGTGCGTCCCGACGCCAACGCCATCGACGTTCCCAATCGATTCCTCGACGCGCTGAGCGTCTCCAACGGCCACCACATTCCCGCCGACATCGCCGCGCAGGCGCAGCCCTTCGCGGACGAAGCTGACGGGCTTCGCGCTTTCTGCTGGGAGCTGGCCTTCCCGGAAGTGTTTTACAGCGAGGACGGCACACGCCGCGCGGACGCGGGATTCGACATTCTGGTCGGCAATCCGCCGTGGGACAAGGTGAAGCCCGCCGAGAAGGAGTTCTACGGCCAGTACGACCCCACGATCATCGACTTCCAAGGTCAAGCCCGGAAAAAACTGGTGCGCGAGATCAACCGCCGCAACCCGGAAGCTGAGCCTGCGTGGGACGGGTACAAGCAGGCTACCAACCTTGACAAGGAGAAGCTTGTCCGCGACGGGGTGTACCGCTTCCAACAGGACAAGATTCCCAACGAGAAGACGGGCGGCGACCCGGACCTCTTCAAGTTCTTCACCGAACGATTCTGGTCGCTGTCGGCGCCGGGGCGCGGACGCGTCGGAGTTTTGATCCCGGCCGCGTTCTACTCCGCCGAAGGATCGAAGGGATTGCGGCGCATGGTGTTGGAGCACGCGCGCATCGAGCATCTGTATGCGTACGAGAACCGCCGCCTCGTATTCCCATCGGTGGATTCACGATTCAAGTTTTGCGCGTTCGTGGTCGCAAACTCCGTCCCCGACCCGACCGCGGAGTTCCCGGCCGCGTTCATGCTCCACGATTCCGCGTTTCTGGACGCCTCGCCCGCGCATCGCGCCGGGCGCGTCGTCACGCTGTCACCGAAGTTCATCCGCCAGCAGTCGCCGACGCACCTGTCCTTCTTCGAGTTCCGCTCCGAACAGGAGAAGGCCCTCGTCCAGCGCATCTACGAGCAGTTCCCGCCGCTCGGCAAGCAGCTTCCCGACACTTGGAATGTGTCGTTCACGACCGAGCTACACATGACACAGGATAGCTGGCTGTTCCGGGAGCGGGATCGGCTGCGGCAGTTCGGCGGCACACGGCACACGGGGGAATACTGGACACTGCCGGATAAGGAGTGGTTCGAGCGCCAGCCGGACAAGTTCGTGTGGATCACTCGCACCGAAAGCGAGCTGCGCGGCAAACCCAGACCGACGGGCAGGAAGGCGGCGGTGGTGCAGGCCTTCGAGGGATTTGTTCTCACGGAAGAGCAGGGCGAGCGCTCGCCGCAGATCATGGTGTCGGGCGCAAAGTACGTTCCCCTCTACGAAGGCCGCATGGTTCACCAGTTCGACCACGCGGCCAAGGCGTATGTGAGCGGAAGCGGTCGCAGGGCGGAATGGCGCGAGCTTGGATTGAACGAGAAGGAGAGTATCCCTCACTACTTCATCGAACCGACGATGGCTGAGCGACTTGTGCCGGACTTCCACCGTGATCGGGCCGCCTTCTGCTCTGTTACGGGGCAGACAAATGAACGGTCATGCCTTGCCGCGATGATTCCGTCGGCATCGCCCTGCGGGAACGCCGTGCCAACGCTCACCACTCAACCCGACATCGCAGACGCGCACCCGTTTTGGGTCTCCGTCGCCAATTCGTTCGTATGGGATTGGCTGATGCGGCTCAAGATCGCCATGAACCTCAACTTCTTCTTCTGGCTCTCTACGGCGTTTCCTCGCCCTGCGTTCGCGCGTGATGCGGGCAGTGATGAGATTCCGGCAATCGGCAGACTGCTATGCACCGGCGCTAACCTGACGAGCGCGGACAGGGCGGCACACCGCGCCCACCTCGATGCCCTTGTTGCGCGCCTCGCAGGTGCATCGCTACACGAAACGGGTCTTGTTCTTTCATCTTTCCCCCTTCTCGACCGGGACCAGCCGTGGTTGCCGGGCGACGGGTTCATCGCCTACGACAAGAAGGGCAAGCCGAAGCTCAAGCCCCGGTCGTTCATCACGCGGGACAAGGTGCTGCTCGAATACTTCCGGCTTTTGGGCGAGCCGCCACCGGACGACATCGTGGCGTTCTTCGCCGAGGCGGGCGTGGACATCGACGGCGGTACAGTGCTGGCGGGCGCGTTGCCGGCCGACCCCTTCAATCCGCCGATCTACGCCACGGGGCCGATCCGCAACTTGGAGGAACGCGTCCGCCTCGCGGAGGAGGAATTGGGCGCGGTCGCCTACGTCCCCACGGTGCGCAAGAAGCCGACGGAGGAGGCGCTGGCCCGCGTCGCGGCGCTGGAAGCAATATGGGTGGCACACGCCGAGCCGGTGGGGGTCGTGGAACGGCGCGAGCGCGCGGCCCGCCGTCCGCGGCCCGAGCCATCGTCCGCTCGACGGGGCACGACGCCGCAATTCCGGCAGGGGGTGGTGCTGGCGTTCATCGTCGATGAGTTGCTGAAACGGGGGGAACAGCCCACGCGCTTCCGGGTGATGAAGCACCTGTACTTCGCCAACGAGCTTTGCGCGCTCAATCTCGAACTGGAGTTTCTGAAAAAAGCCGCCGGACCGTACGATCCGAAATTGCGATACGGCGGCGCTGAGGATATCGCGGTGCGGCAGCGGGAGTACCTTTCGCTCGATGGGCCGCGGTTCGGCCGCGGTCCCAACCTGGCGGAAGGGCTGGGGTACGTCGATGGAATCATCGGCGCGGTTCGCGGCCGATTCGTTGAGATTCTCGACCATTTTCGCGGCTACGGCAACGACGCCTTGGAACGCTGGGCGACCGTTCATTCCGCGGCCAAGGCCATTTTGGAGAATGGAAACGCGGTCACGGTGGAGGCTGTGAAAAGTCACCTGGGCGAGGAACCGGAGTGGGCGGGAAAGCTGTCCCGCGACTCGTTTGCGACCGAAAACATCGAAAAGACGCTGGACGGACTGCGGGGATTCGGATTCCTGGGCTAAGCGGTTCCCGCACCTGCGGGCGACAGATTCGGCTTGCCCCCAGGTACGGTGGGCGTTACCGTCCGGCTGGGTCGGGGGTCGTCGGGCGGGTTGGCAAGCCCGAAAACACGTTGAATTGCGGCATGGACAAGCCACGTTCGTACGGCTAATGTTAGGGTTGCGGCGGAGGTTCCATGAATTCCTCGCAGATCGTGCTGAAGCTCGTGCTCGATTCGATCGGGCAACCGGTCACGCTCGACACGTTCGATCACCGGTTCACCATCCAGAAGAAGATTTACCTGACGCAGCTAACCGGCCTGGACTTGGCGTATCGATTCGGATGGTATCTGCGGGGACCGTATTCGCGGGAGCTGACGCGCGATGCGTTTCGCCTGAACGAGGAGATGGAACTCGGCGAGCGCGATTACGAGAAGGAGACTCTCAGCCCGTTTGCGCGCAAGCGGGTTCAACAGGCTCCTCAGATTTGGGCCAACAAGCCGGACGGCATCGATGAAGACGACTGGCTGGAGCTTCTGGCGTCGCTGCACTATCTCAAGCACATTGCGTACATGGGCAAGGATGCGCGCCGGGAGTTCGACGATGTCTGGCAGGCGCTGATCGACAGCAAGCCCCGGTTCAAGGGACGCAAGGACGATGGACGGAAAGTGTGGGAGCAACTTCGCCGAGTCGGCCTGTTGACCAACAAGGTGTTACCCGCGGCGTGAAAGATGAATGGCCAAGTCCAAGCCAGACGAATTCCGCCACAAGGTCATCACCGACCCCGTTCACGGAGAGATCGGCCTAAGCCGACTCGAAGTTGATCTCATCGACACGCAGTCGTTCCAGCGGCTGCGCCGCCTCAAGCAATTGGGGCTGGCGACTCTGGTGTACCCGTCGGCCAGCCACTCGCGTTTCTCGCATTCTCTCGGCGTGTTCCACATCATGAGCCGGGCCATCGAACTCATGGTTCGGCGGGGCAAGTTCACCGACACCGAGGGCCGCTTGTTGCGGATCGCCGCGTTGCTGCACGACATTGGGCATTATCCGTATTCCCACCTCGTGGAAAGACTGGATCGTGATCCTTACCGCAAGGCGTTGCTTGGCGGTGGACGGCGTGGCAAGCCCGCGCGCTCGTATCCCGATCATGAGAAGCTCAGCGCGATGATCGTCACCGGGCGAAAGTGTACTGGTTCAGCGTGAATTGGAGTTTCGGCCGCTGGGTGTTCGTTACCGGGAGACCGTCTCCCGGCGTTTGGATCGGCAAGGACTCGCGGCTGCGCCGCGAGGGATTTATCGCATGGGTGCC
>JABFSN010000007.1 GCA_013140575.1 Phycisphaerales bacterium
GGGACGATGGGGGCGGGGATCGCGCAGGTGGCGGCCGCGCATGGGTGGCGCGTTCGATTGGTCGACGTCAACGCGGAGGTATTGAAACGTGCGGACGAAGGGATGCGTTCGTTTCTGAATCGGTCGGTGGAGAAGGGGAAGCTGACGGCGGTCGATCGTGATGAGTTGCTGAGCCGCATTGTGATGTCCGGCCGCATGGACCGCATCGGCGACGTGCCGTTGGCGGTTGAGGCGGTCATTGAAGATTTGGCCGTCAAGCGACAAGTGTTCCGGGCGTTGGAGGCGGCGACGTCGAGCGACGCCGTGCTGGCCACGAATACGTCGTCGTTGCGGGTGGCGGATATCGCGGCACGGACCGATCGGCCGGAGCGGGTGGTGGGGATGCACTTTTTCAATCCCGCGCCGCTGATGCCGCTGGTGGAGATCATCGCGGCGCCGGCGAGCAGTGACAGGGCACTGGCACTGGCGACGTCGGCCGCGCGAGGGTGGGGGAAGGTAACCGTGCGTGCAAAGGACACACCCGGGTTCATCGTCAATCGAGTGGCGCGGGGGTATTATCTGGAGGCGTTGCGGATGTTGGGCGAGGGGGTCGCGGGCGTTGAACAAATCGATACGACGATGAAGACGCTGGGGCAATTCCGGATGGGCCCGTTCGAATTGATGGACCTGGTGGGGTTAGACGTCAATTATGCCGTATCGCAGTCCGTGTGGGAGCAATCGGGTCGGCCGCTCCGGCTCGAGCCGCACGAGATTCAGCGGACGCTGGTGGAGGCCGGCCGTCTGGGGCGCAAGACGGGGCGGGGGTTTTATCGGTATGATGCCGAATCGCCCGCTGCAGACGAATCGTATGCCGTGGTAGGCGCGCCGGACGATCAAGACTTGCTGAACGCGGTCATGGCGTTCTGCGCGCGGGCCATCGACGGCGGAGCGGTGGCAACGGCGTCCCCCGTTGAACGGTACGTACTTGCGCGGATACTGGCGACAGTGATGAACGAGGCCGCATTGACGCTAGACGACGGAGTGGCGACGGCGGAAGATATTGATATTGCCATGCAGAAGGGCACGAATTATCCGCGGGGACCGTTGACGTGGGCGGATTCGGTGGGGAAGGCGCTGACGACGGAGTGGTTGGTGACGCTGGGGCGGCAGACGGGCAGTGCGCGGTTTCGGCCGGCGGAGTATTTGGGCCGATCTCGGTAGCCAATACGTTCGCGATTTCTTTCAGCGGAATTCATTATTGCCTGCCGAACTGTCGCCCCTCCGGGGCTGGTTTGCGGATGTATCGAGTTCCGGGGGCTGACGCCCCCGGCTATTGACTGTCGCCCCTTCGGGGCTTGGGAAAGTGAAGCCGATGACGGGTCAACAAATCCGCCGGGCGGCGATCGTGGGTGCAGTGCGGACGCCGATCGGGCGGTATGGCGGCGCATTGAGCATGGTTCGCCCGGATGATCTGGCTGCGCTGGTGATTAAGGCGGTCGTGGTGCGATCGGGCGTCGATCCCGCGGTTATAGAAGACATTTATTTTGGGGCGGCCAATCAGGCCGGCGAAGACAATCGCAACGTGGCGCGAATGGCGGCGTTATTGGCCGGTCTGCCGGTGACGGTTCCCGGCTGCACGGTCAATCGTCTGTGTGCGTCCAGTCTGACGGCGATCAACCTGGCGGCGCGGATGATTGAGGCCGATCACGGCGATGTGTTCATCGCGGGCGGCGTGGAGAGCATGACGCGGGCGCCGCTGGTGATGGCCAAGGCGGAGTCGGCATTTCCGCGCGGTGAACCGGGAATTCACGATACCACGATGGGTTGGCGGTTTACCAATCCCAGACTGGCGGAGGTGCATCATCCGTACAGCATGGGCGAGACGGCCGAGAACGTGGCGAAGAAGTACGGCGTTGCGCGCGAGGATCAGGATCGGTTGGCGTTTGAGTCGCAAGAGAAGACGGCGGCGGCCGTAGCAGCGGGCAGATTTGACAACGAAATGGTCCCGGTTCCGATTCCGCAGCGCAAAGGCGACGCGATCGTCGTCAATCGCGACGAGCATCCGCGGCCGGACACTACGATGGAGGCGCTGTCGAAACTGAAGCCGGCGTTTGCGAAAGACGGCACGGTGACGGCGGGTAACTCGTCGGGGATTAATGATGGAGCGGCCGCGGTGTTATTAGCGGAATGGGACTATGCAATGCGAATGGGTCTGCCCATTTTGGGTGTGATTGGTCCGTCGGCATCGGCCGGGGTTGATCCGGCCTATATGGGATTGGGACCCGTTCCGGCAACGCGGAAGGTTCTGAAGCGCGCGGGTCGGTCGATCGAGGATATTGAATTGGTCGAACTAAACGAGGCGTTTGCATCACAGTCATTGGAGTGCACTCGACAATTGGGTTTCAATCCGGCGCGGGTGAACGTCAACGGCGGCGCGATTGCACTGGGGCACCCGTTGGGCTGTAGTGGGGCGCGGATTTTGACCACGCTGGTACACGAAATGTCGCGGCGGAAGTCTCGATGGGGTCTGGCGACGATGTGCGTGGGCGTCGGGCAGGGCGTGGCGACGCTCGTGGAGGGCGCCCCTGAATGACTATGCGGCCGGGATGTCCCGCCGGGTGAAGACGATGCCGCCGGCCGTCCACGTGACGATGGCGACTACGCTCAACACGACGAGATCGGTCATGTTCGGGCCGCCTTCTCGTAGAACAACGTAGGGACGATAGTATCGAAGTATTCCGGCGAACGCCACGCGCTCGGCCACCGGCCAAAACGCGGCAAGCACGTTCAAGAGAAATGACGAGAGCAGAATTCCGAAAGCACAGGCAATTGCCCGTCCGCGTCGCACGCTCAGCGAGCTAACCAGCACAGCCAATCCGCCAACGGCGAGCAACATTGCCGTCTCGTTCACGACGATGTACCGCAGTGACCATCCATTGGCGGTGTCGCGAAGTTCACCGGTGGTCAGACCGATCGTCGCCCCACACCAGGTCGCGCATGCGAGGACGGGACACGCGACCACCAGCCATCCGGTGACCGACGCATAAATTCGCCAACGGGTCAGCGGCAGTGACAGCAGGATTTCTCCGGTTCCGTTTTCGATTTCGCCGGCAAGCGATCGTGTGGCCATGGCGACGACATAGGTCCATCCCAGCGCTAGAATGACGGGATGAATAAACGGAAACGCGGCCAGTGATTGCCGGTTGAGCACCTCGGACACGTTGGAACCGGTAAGCGCCCGGATGAGAGTATTGACGAAGGGCAGATTCAGAAATGCCTCGGCGTGCGCAAAGTCGAAAGCATCGAACGCGTGCAAGAAGATGATGGGAAACGCCGCGCTGCCAGCGGCAGTCATCAACAGCAGCCATCGTTGTTCGTACGCGGTCTTTTGAAATAGCGCGACATTCATTCGACGACATCCGCAGGTGATTGGTAAAAGTTGAGAAATACGTCCTCCAGATTCGGCGGCTGAATGACGACTTCCTCGGGTGACAGCGCCGCGAGCCAGTTCAGCAGCGCACTGGCCGGTCCCGTCCATCGCCCGCGCAGCAGTCCGTTCCGAAAGTCTTCCTGAACGAACTCGGTCGGCCGATCGGGGGCCATTTTCGCTGTCGGCGGCAATCGTACGCTGACCTGCCGTCCCGCACGCCGTTTCAGGGATTCCATGCTGGTCGCGGCGACCACGCGCCCGGAGCGAAGGATGACGACGTGCTCGCAGAGCGATTCGACCTCCGCCAGACTGTGGCTGCTGAACAGAACGGAGCGGCCCTCCCGCGCCGCGGCGCGAAGTTCCCGATAGACCACCTGTTGCATCAACGGGTCCAAAGCCGCGGTCGGTTCGTCGAGAATGAGAAGCTCGGGGCGGTGCATAAGCGCCAGTACGATTCCCAGCTTCTGTTTCATGCCCGTCGAGTAATGGCGCACGCGGGTCCGCAGATCCAGACGCAGCGATTCAGCAAGGCGTTCAGCTTCCGCGCAATTGGAAAGACGCCGGGCGTGCAGAATGGTCCGTACGGTCTGCCGGCCGGTCAGATCGCGATAGAGCCGCACGTCACCGGACAAATAGCCGACGCGGGCATGAATCTCTTTAACCTGCCTCCAGGGGTCCAGTCCAAATACCAATGAACGTCCGGCAGTGGGCTTTAACAGCCCCATCAAGAGGCGAATGGCCGTGGATTTGCCGGCGCCGTTGGGACCCAGGAACCCCAGCAATTGTCCGCGCCGCATCGTAAACGTGGCTTCGTCGAGGGCCCGTGTCGCGCCGTAGTGCTTCGACAGGCGGTCAATTACGACCACGTCCGCTGGGTTGTCCAATCCGCGCCGCGTCATGCCGTGGCTTGCAGTTCCCGTGACGACGCCAGACCGTGCCGAAGCGTATGCTCGGTGATCGTGCGGGCGTTACAGAATCCATGGAGGTATTCCGGACCGCCGGCCTTGGCGCCGTCGCCGCTCATTTTGATGCCTCCGAACGGCTCCACGTCGACGCGCGAACCGGTGATCTTGCGGTTGACGTATAGATTGCCCACCAGGAAGTCACGTTTGGCACGCTCAATGTGCGCCGGGCTGCGGGAATAGAGGCCGCCGGTCAGGGCGTATCGCGTGCCATTGGCGATTTCCAGCGCGTGATCGAAATCCCGCGCGTGCAAGACGCACAAGATGGGCCCCAGAATCTCCTCCTGGGCAATGACCGATGAAGGGTCGACGTCGGCCACAATCACCGGCCCGGCGAAATATCCCTCCGCCGGAAGGTCCGTGCGCTCCAACAATATGCGTCCCTCCTGGCGCGCGATTTCCAGAAACTTTGCCATTCTTCGAATGGCCGAACCGTCGATCAACGGGCCGATGACCGTTGCCGGCTCGTCGGCAGGTCCGATGGTCATCGCTCCGGCGGCATCGACCAGTCGCTCGCAGAATCGGTCATACACATCCGCCAAGACGACTGCCCGGCTACAGGCCGTGCATTTCTGTCCGCTAAAACCGAAGGCGGACTTCAGCACTCCGGCGGCGGCCTCGTCGATGTCGGCGTCGTCGTCGATGATAACGGCGTTCTTGCCGCCCATTTCGGCGATGACTTTTTTGATATGGTGCTGAGACGCCGGGGCATCCGGCGCCGCCCGCATCACTTCGACGCCCACCTCTCGCGATCCGGTAATGGCCACCAGATGGACCTCTGTGCTGCGCACCAGGTGCCGGCCCATTGTCTTACCGTCGCCGGGAAGGTAGTTCAAGACACCCGGCGGCAAATCCAGACCACGAAACACGTCCATGAACCACGCGGCGACGACGGGGGTGGCGGATGCGGGCTTCATAATGACCGTGTTGCCGGCCGCGAGCGCGGCGGATGTCATGTTGGCCAGCAGCGCCAATGGAAACGTCCACGTCGCCAGAACGACGCAGACGCCTTTCGGTTCGTAGACAAGGTAATTGTCCTCGCCGGGCAGGTCGCGCCGTCGCGGACGATGAATGAGATGTTCCGCGTGAAAAGCATAATAGTCCAGATAATCAATGGCTTCGGACACGTCGGCATCGGCTTCGCGCCAGGGTTTGCCGGCTTCGTAGGTGATGAGCGCCGCGAATTCAAACCGTCGCCGTCGCAATTCGTCCGCCGCTTTGTGAAGATAATCCGCACGGCGCCGCGCATCCACCAGACGCCACGTGCGGAACGCGCGGCAGGCGGCCGCGACGGCATGGTCGGCGTCGGCCGTTGTCGCCGCCGCGGCCCGCCCGACGGTTTCGGTCGGCCGCGACGGATTAACGGACTCGATCCAGTCATCCGTCGGCACCGTCTCGCCGTTGATTACCAACGGATAGTTCCTGCCGAATTGGCCATGCACGTGCGTTAACGCCGCGGCGTATCGTTCGCGATTGACCGCGTTGGTAAAACTGGTCAACGGCTCATTCTTGAATTCAAACATCGGTGCGTCCTCTTGCGTGTCCTGAAAGCGCAGCGCACGCGGCGCCCGACTCGGCGGACGGACTTCCGCCGGGTCTTTCAAGAGGCGGTCGGCGTCGCGCAATCTGTAGCTTTGCCGCAGAAATGAGTCGTTGGCCGTATTCTCCAGCAGACGGCGAATCAAATAGCCCATACCGGACACCTGATCGCCGTAGGGAGTATAGACGCGTACGCATCGCCCCATGTCCGCGAGCGCGTCTTTCAACGGTTCGCCCATGCCGTTTAACAACTGAATTTCGTATTCCGTCGCGTCCGCACCAAGTTGCTCGGCGGCGGCCATTACCGAGGCCATGGTGCGCACGTTGTGCGTCGCGAACGCCGGTCGCAGCCAACGGCGGTTTTCGAGCATGCGTCGTGCGATGCGCTCGTAGCACACGTCTGACTGCCACTTGTGCAGCCAGACCGGCGGCGTGGAGTAATTCTGGGCGGCTACGGCGGTTTCCATATCCCAATAGGCGCCCTTGACGAGCCGAACGGCGATTCCGCAGCCGCGACGTCTGATCCACGACAGAAGGCGATCGAAATGCGCTTCGGCGGACTGAAGATAAGCCTGAATGACGATGCCCACGTCGGTCATCCCGCGGAATTCGTCCTCTTCGAGCACTCGAGTGAACAACTCGAGCGTCAAGTCATGATACGCGTACGACTCCATGTCCACGTTGATGAAGGCGCCCAGGTCCCGGGCCCGGCGCAGAATCGGCCGCAGTCGATGGCAGACGGAACGAACCGCCGACGGCGGGTCGATGGCGTCGAACGACGGCGACAATGCGGTCAACTTGATGCTGATGTTGACGCGGGGCATGGGGCCGGTTGCGCCCCGGTCGATCAATGAATCGAACCCCCAGGTGCGCGCGGCCGGACACAGCTCGTTCATCAGGTCCAGATAGGTTTGCTGATAGTGATCCGCCTGTGCGTGACTGGACGTGAATTCTCCGAGCACGTCGAGCGTAAAGGCCATTCGTCGCCGACGCAGGCCATGGACGAACCGGATGGCCTCTTCGGCGTTGTTTCCCGCGATAAAGCTTCCTGCCATCATTCGCGCCCCGCGCCGCGTCATGGCCGCGATCAGCAGCGCGTGGAGCGACTTCGGATGGGCATAGGACAATGCCAGGCGGCCGAGCGCCGGCATGGGGTGTCGGTCGGGATCGAGGTACTCCTTCAAGTGGCGAGCGATCGCGTCGTCCGATTGCAGCACGGGTAGTACGTCGATGAAGCGGAACAGTTGCACGCGCAGGGCGTCGTAGGCGAGGCTCATATCCAGCAAGCATTGCTGCCACCAGCCTCGATGCCAGACTCGCGGTTGAGCGGCGCGGGCGCGTTCGAAGATTTCCCATCCGAACTCCCGGCAGCGTGCTTCGGTTGAATGGACTGGGGTCATGTGATTGCAGGTGTTTCGACGTCCGGGGGCGACGCCGCCCGAACATCCATGATAACCTGCGGCCGCAGGAAAACGAGCCATGCGTGAATCACCGGCCGGCGGAACAGGGCTTCGATGGACGCGGCATAAAGTTGCATGGGTCGTTGGTATCGCGCCGCCCGTTCGTTGGCCGCGGCAGCCGAGATCCGGTCGGTCTTGTAATCGATCAGTTCCAAACCGCCGTCGCACGGGAGAATGCCGTCCACGATCCCCCGGACCAGCACGCGATCGTCCATGTCCGGGCGAAGCGTTTGGTCCATCTCGGACGCCGGCCGACCGGCGAGAAACATGAACTCCCGGCGAAACCCGTCGCCGGCCGCAGCCGCGCGACGGCCCAGCGACGTGCCGCAGAACCACGCGATGCCGTCAATGTCCGCGCGACCCTTGTCGTCGAGAACCAACAATCCGCGGGCGATGAATGCGTCGACTTGATCGGCGACGGAGCGAGGATCGCGAACCAGGGAGATGTCAAGGTGTTGCAGTACGCGATGCGTCACCGTGCCCCGGCGTCGGGCGTCGTCCCGGTCTGATCGCAATCGCGCTGGCGTCGGATCGTCGCCGGGGCGATCGATCCGCACCTCCGGATCGGACTGCCAGTCAAACACATGCCGGACATCGCTGGCCGCGACGACCGACGGCACGCTCGCCGCTTCCAAATGCGGGTATTGAAATCGAACCCGCGCGATCAAGTCTTCCGCCCAGGTCGAAGTCGGCGACACCGGCTCGTCCGGCGGCAGGGGTTTCATCCGGCCGGCGGCTTCCAACAGCGGCGATCGCGTCGATCCCGGCGCCGGCGGCATTCGCCATTCCCGAATAACGTCGGCCGCGTGGACAACAACCTGATAGAGTGAAGCGTCGGAATCCGCGCCATCCCAGGCAACGATGCCCGCGGGCTGGGTGGTCAATGCCGGGACAATCCAGTCCAGAAAGGAGCGGCCGGTCGCAACGTCCAAACCGGTGAGACCCTTCCGCGACGCCGTTCGACGCCGCAACTGCTGGATTACCGCCGCCGGCGCGCTGCCCACCAAAATCAGCTTTTCCTGTGCCCGGGTCATACCGACGTACAAGACCCGCAGTTCCTCCGCGCGGGTCTGCAGTTCAATTTCCGCCGCGGCCAATCGATGAACAATGGACGGATATTCAATCAGCGCATCCCGATCGACCACGTTGAATCCAATACCCGCGTCGCGGTCCAGTATCATGCGGCCGCGTGCATCGGTCAGATTGAACCGTCTGCCCAGGTCGGCCACGAAGACGATCGGAAACTCAAGTCCCTTGCTCGCGTGAATGCTCATCACCTGAACCGCATCGGAACACTCATCGCTGACGGACGCGCTCGCGACGTCCCGATCGTCCGATTCGAGCGAATCCAGGTATTCCAAGAACCGCCGCAGACCGTGCCGTCGATAGGATTCACATCTTCGGGCGTGTTCATGAAAGCGCACGAGGTTCGCCCGGCGGCGGCGACCCTCTATTAACCCGCCGACGTATGCCAAATACCCCGATCCGTCGATTATGCTCCACAGGGCGTCCGGCAGCGACCTGACCCGCATGGCTCTCCGGTACCGATGAATCTTGCCCAGTTTCGCGCGAACCGTACTCTGCAAAGACCCGTCGCAACCATGTGTTGCATACAACTGCACGGCGCGATGGAAGGGCACGCTCCTGTCCGCGCCGCACACGGTCTGAAGCTCCCTTTCGTTCAGCGGATCGCCGAGCACGGGCGAGCGCAAGACCGCGGCCAGTGGAATATCCTGTTGCCCATTGTCCATAACCTCGAGCAGGGCGCGCAGATCGCGAACTTCCACGGTCTGCAGTAGTTTGCCGGGGGTCTTGCTGTACGCGGGTATGCCGAACCGCCCCAGGCAGGACACCAGTGCATCGGCCGTGTGAACGCCGGCACGAAGCAGCACGGCGATGTCGGCCAACTTTATTCCGCGCCGGCCGTCCAGCTCAAATTCCCCGGCCCGTAGGCGCCGTATTCGTTCCGCGATGACGTACGCCTCCCGCTCGATCCCGGCCCACTCCGCGGGGTCGTTCGGATCGACATAGACCGGCGCATCCGCCTCGCGCTCGTCGGATTGGTCGGCCGCGCCCCCATCGTCGTCGGTTTCGTCCGACTGCCCGCCCGCGGACACTGCAAAGCGTCTGTCCAACAGATGCAATTCGGTAACCGGCCCCGATCGGCCGTCCGTGAATCGCCGCCCGGGGCGCAAGAAATGGCCGTCCTGGTAGTCGACGTCCCCGATTGACCCGCGCATCAGCGTCCGGAATAGACAATTAATGCCTTCGATCACGCGGGGACGGCTGCGAAAATTCTCCTGTAACGCAATGGATGTAACGTCGGCACCGGAGGCCGATCCATCGCCCGCGCGCTCCAGAAATACGCGTGGCTCCGCGGAGCGAAACCGATAGATGCTCTGCTTGATGTCTCCCACGGTAAACAGGTTCAGCGGCCGGCCCGACGCGCCCTTTCGCGAAAGAGCGCGGATCAGGTCCGACTGCAGTCGATTAATGTCCTGGTATTCATCCACCAAGACATGCGCGAACTGCCGTTGGACAGCCGTGGCAACATGATCGCGCTGCAGCAGATCACAGGCCATTCGCTCCAGGTCGGCGAAATCCAGGACGTCGCTGCGTCGTTTGGCCAAGCTGTAATGCTCCCGCAATGTCCGCACAACGCCGGCAAAGGCGCCGACATGGGGTGCGGTGCGTTGCAGATGCGCCTCCATTTCCGTCGTCGTGAATCGAGCGAATCTCCGCCGCAACCGTGACTCGAACAGCTCCTTCGTCTTCTCGCGGGACTTCGTTGCGTCGTGGCGCGCGACTGCCAGGGATTCGTCGGCGCCCGCTCGTGGTCCGCCTCGGGCGTCCATCGAATACGCATTGATTTCCGCAAGCAGGGCATTCAGCGCCGCCAGGCAAGCCGATTGGTCGCCTGACTGCCGCTGCGAATTGAGTGTCCGGACGGTCTGAAGCCACCGCGACAATTGATCGCCGTATCGGGCGATTATTCCACGATGAAAGGCGATATACGCGTCGTCGCCGTCGATGCCCGCCGCGACATGCCGTACATGTTCGTCCTGCAACGCCAATTCAACTCGCAGAGCGGCCGCGAGGCTCGACGTGACGGCGGCTACGCCGTCGGAATACCGCTGCGTCGCCGTGTCGAGCCACTGCTCCGGAACGACCTGGCTTTCCAACAAGTCCGCGAGGCGAAGAGCCGTCGATCGGATGACGCCATCGTTTCCCAATCCGTAATCATCGATCAGCCGCTTGAATGCCCGTCCCTGTTCGTCGTCGGCCGCGTAACGCCGTTCGCATTCCTGATCCAGTGTTTGTATCTTGAGTAATCGCGCGGCGTCGGCATCCATAACCGTCGCCCCGGCGTCGACGCCGACTTCGCTGAACCAGCGGCGGACCAGCCACAGGCAGAATGAATGCAGCGTCCCGATATGCGCCGTATCCAGCAGCGCCAACTGCGTCCGCAACCGCGCGTCGTGCGGGCGTTCGGCCGCACGTGACCGAAGCCGCTCGCGGATGCGGGAGCGCATTTCGGCGGCGGCCGACTCCGTAAACGTCACCACGAGCAATGCGCCCACACTGCACCGATGGCTTTCCGGCGCATCGCAAATCAGATAGGCGCAGCGCTCCGCCAGAACGGCCGTCTTGCCGGAGCCGGCCGCCGCCGAAACGGCCACGCCGCGTTCGATCGTCTCCACGGCCCGCCGCTGCTCCGGCGTCCATGCGATCTCAACAGCGTTAACGCGGCTGTCAGTCATTCGTCGAATCCACCGGCGACTCGGTCAATCGATCGAATACCTGCACGCGGGTCAGGGCGTCGAGCAGACGAATCGGCGTGTGCATTTGCTCGTAACGGCAGACGGAAACATAGTCGCACCACGCGCATGGCGAGAACGACCGCAGACGACAGGGCTCCACACGGGCATCGCCGTCCAGAATCCGATCGGCCAATTGCGCCATAGTGGCTCGCGTATGGTCCAGCAAGGCCTCAAATTGCGGTCCCTCGGCGACATCCGTGCTGTTCACGTATCCGAACGTGCCGTCACGTTTGCGATAGGCGGACACGGTCGAGAATCGCCCCGCATCGTCGGCGTTATTCAGTGCCGACACATGCTCGGCGTTAAATACGCCCCGCAACTTGAAGGCCGACATTCGCGGTTCCTCGCCAGAACCGTCATCGGGATGATCCACGCGTTTGTACTTCTGCAAGAGACCCGCGTAGAACGCGCCAATCGGCAAGACCCTTCGCCCGGCAAGCGTCGACCCGTGACGCGCGAGCACCAGTGCATAGCCGAGAAGCTGGAGCGACAGCCCGTGGTAGACGGCGGCCAGATCAAGACGCGCGCGATCGGCATGCTTGCGCTTGTAGTCGATCACGATGCCGAGCATGTGATCCGTCGCCTCCGCGAGTTCCACACGATCGATCGCCCCGCGGAGGCGCACCCGGCGGCCGGACGGCGTGGTCAATTCCAATGCGGGCAATGGCGATTGGGCGTCTTTCCCGAACTGCAATTCCGCCGCCCTGGGCCGAAACGATCCGGCCCGGGCGATGCGCCTTTGCGCGGTCAAGACGCGCCACAGCTGGTCGGAACAGCGGTCCCACAAATAGCGGTCTCGCGCCCGCGACATCCCGCCCGCCACGGGGAGCTCTTCGTTCACCCGCCGGCAACTCTCGGCCAGCCGGTCGGCCAGGTCCACTTCGTCAAGCTCGCCCAGGGACTCGCCGCGCTCAATCACGCCGGTCAGCATGCGCTCCAGAACGGCGTGATGAAGCACGCCCACGTCGGCGGCGTCCAGCGGCGCGACAGGCCGTCGCCGCAAACGCAGACGGTAGTGCGCGAAGTGCTTGAAAGAGCATTCCGCAAAGGTCTCCAACTCCGAGACGCTCATCGTCGCAGCCGGCTGGTCATCCGCTGCCTTCGCATCCGTGGGTACGGAACTCGTGGTGTTGTCGTCCACGAGAGACCGCATCACACGGCTTAGAAACGGCGCGAGCGACTCGTCGTCGCGAGCCAGCCCATAAAGGTCGTTCCACTGCGCCCGGATTTCACGATCGTCGCCGATCGCGTCCTCGCGGTGCCGCAGTTCGTACGCCAGTTGCGACGCAAGCTCCCGGGCGGACACAACAGACCGGCCGTCTCGTGCATGAAGCGGATCGCCCGATCTGTCGACAGACAGGCCCGGCAGCGCATTCAAGAGCGCGACCGTAAACGGAGACGGAAGAAGAGCCTTTCCCCGTTCGTCCGCGGTCGCATACGTCACCAGCAGCGATTCACCGGGCCGCGTACACGCCACGTAAAACAGCATGGCCTCTTCGAGGATTTGCTGAACACGCGGTGGACCCACCGGCACTCCCGCCCGCTCGAGCCAGACGCGATCATCGTCATTCAAGATGGAGGAATCGGACGGGATCGCCGGGAATATGCCATCGTTCATCCCCAGGAGGATCACGAGACGCAGTTCGGGATGCCGGCTGCGCTCGATCGAGCCGACCAGCACCTGGTCGAGCATGGGCGGCGCCAGACCGAGCGTCAGCGGAGACATGGCCGCGTCCAGGAGTGCGCCCAGCTCTGCGATGCCGAATGGCGTCTCTCCAAACACCTCCGCCAGATCGTCCAGCCCGGCGGACACGTCATTCAGGACCTGACCATGCACGGCCGCCTGCTCCCAATCGCCGTCTTGACCGGCGGTCTGAATCCAATGCAACAGTGTGTCCTCGATCGCAAGACGATCAAAAACGCCGCGCAAGTGTTCCGCCCAGACCCGGCCTGTCTTTGCGCCGCCGGCGGACGCCGCGTTCCAATGGTCCAGGGCGTCAATGAATCGGCGACGCGCCCCGTTTACCTCCGCCATGGGGTTTCGCATGCGGTCACGCGCAGAACGCTCCCGCGGCGGCGGCGGCCAGTCGCCGGCGGTCCATTTGTCCCGGCCGCAAATGGCGGTGGCCAGCAGGTGGTTTTCCATTGCGTCCGCGGAGTCGTCGTCGATCGGCAGGAGGCCGGTCTTGAGCAGCGCGCGAACCGCGTCCACACCGAAATCCGTGGCGGTCAGTGCGGTCAGTCCCCGGGCCAATTCAATCAGCGGATGATGCGAAATGGGCCGCCGACGGTCGATGAAGCAGGGGATTCCATGCGCGGCGAGCGCCGCGGAAATCAGTTCGTGGTATTGATCGAGGTTACGCGCCACGATGCCGATGTCCCGGTAGCGCAACGGGTCCACGGACCGGCGAACGGACTCGTGGATGCAGGCCACGGCGTACGCGACTTCCGCGCGCCGATCGGTGCACTCGACCAGACGCACACCATCGTTTGAACTCGCGGCCGTCGGCGGCGGTCCGAACAGGCGCCGCTCCAGATTGGCCAGTGCCGGGGCGAGTTCAAATCTCCGCGGCGGACCCGGCAGGACGACCGGAGGCTCAACTTCGATTCCCTGTTCGGCGAAGAGCGAAATAAGCTCCGTCACCATCCGCTGCGTCCGGGCAAACAGATCGCTTGCGGCAATCACCGCCGCCGGTCGCGAATGATAATGCTCAGGATCGATCAGGACAGTGATGGACATGCCGGCCGCGCGGACGCCCAGCGCCGCGAGCATCGTTTGCTCCTGTCGGGAGAAACCCGCGAATCCGTCGACCCAGATGTGCGCTCCCGGCAGCCAGTCGCAGGAGTCCAGTCGCGCCCGGGCCGAATCGATGAACTGCGAGGGGTCCAGTCGATCCGGGCCGAGCGCGTCCAGATAACCCCGATAGAGGAGCCGCACATCATGCAACTTCGCCGCGCGAACCGGGTCATCGATCGGGTCGCCGGTGGGCACGGGCAGATCTTCCGGCGCAATCGCGGCCTCGAGGCACTCGGCGATCGTCCTGCCGAGTTGTTCGAGGAATCCCGCCTGCTCCTGGCATCGGCGGTAGTACCGCAATTGCGGCGCGCATCGCGCCATCAACCACCGCAGAAGCATGGTTCGCGCCGCCGCGTTGATCGCCTTTAATCCGGTCCCGCCCGCTTCGGACAGAATGCGATTGGCCAGCCGGCGGAAACTCAATACCTCGACACGGTGCGTGGCCGCGCCCTTCACGCCCAGCACGAGTTGCCGTTCCATTTGCAGACCGGCCTGCTCGGGCACCAGCAGAATCAGCCGCGGACCATGCACGGGCGACGCCGACGCCTGGTCGCGAATGGCATCCAGACACGCCCGCGTCTTTCCCGTTCCGGCACGGCCGATGATAAACCGAACGCTCATGTTGGAGGTGATACGATGCGCGCGCCGCACGGTCCATTCAATGGCGCGCTAACTCCAAAACCCAACGCTCAATCCGGTGGTCGATGGCGCCCCGTTCGAAGCGTCGTCTATTCATCTTCCTCCCGTTCGACGCGATAGTGCACACGCACGGCTCGAATGAACAGTCGCAATCGCCGGATCGCCGTCGCGCCGCTCATCAATCCCAACCACGCCGTAATCGTCCCCAGAATCAGCAGCCAGTCGTTGACCGGCGAAACCGCCCCCAGAATGATCCAGATGCCCATGGGCAGGGCCACGCACGTCTGCAACAACCACACCAGCGGAAACGAGTGGGCGTGTGGTTGAAAAATCCCCTTCATGACCATCGGCCGGGCGTTATACGCCCGCCCGCATTCCGTGCATCGCCCGATGACCGCACCATGCTTCAAGTTGTATCCGCAAAAACCGCAGAACACCGAATGTAGATTGATGCGTTCCGCCGCATCGCCCTGCGAAATCCGCTCCGCCTCGCTCGATTCGATGACCATGATCCGTCACTCGAACAACGCGTCCACGAACACGCCCGGATCGAATGGGGCCACGTCGTCGGGCGTCTCACCCAGCCCCACAAACTTCACCGGCACGCCGAGCTGCTCGCGAATCCCCATCACCACTCCGCCCTTGGCGCTGCCGTCCAGCTTGGCCAGGAAGATCCCCGTCACCGACACGCATTCACCGAACACCCGCGCCTGGTTGATTGCGTTCTGCCCGATGGTCGCGTCCAGCACGAGCAGCACTTCGTGCGGCGCGCCCGGAATCTTGCGCTCCACGACCTTGTGGATCTTGCTCAATTCACGCATCAAATGGTCCTGCGTGTGCAATCGACCGGCCGTGTCCAGCAGAAGTATGTCCGCGTGCCGCGCGACGGCCGCCTCGCACGCGTCGTACGCGACGGCCCCCGGGTCCGCCCCCTGTTGATGCTTGACGATCTGCACGCCGATGCGGCCCGACCATTCCGTCAACTGCGCGACCGCCGCCGCGCGAAACGTGTCGCACGCGCCCAACACCACGTTTTTGCCCTGATCCTTGAAATACTTGGCCAGCTTGGCCACGCTGGTGGTCTTGCCCGACCCGTTGACGCCGGTGACGAAAATGACGGTCGGGCCCGACGGCGCCAAACGAATCCGCCGGTCGTCGTCGGTCCACATTGCCGCCAGTTCGGACTTCACGTGCGGAATGACGTCCTGCGCCTCCTTCACCGCGCCGCGCTTCCACGCGCTGCGCACGCCGTCAATGGTCCTGGCCACCATCGCCGGTCCCATGTCCGCGGACAACAGTGCCTTCTCGAGGTCGGTCAAAACGCCTTCATCAATCTTCCGTCCGAACGGCAGAACGGCGCGCAACCCTTCCGCCACGCGCGCCCGCGTTTTGCTGAGCCCCTGCCGTAGGCGATCCAGCAACCCCATGCTTCTGCTCCGATGCACCCGTGTATTCGGGTGGCACGGGCAAGCGTACTCGCTTGCCCGTGGATTCAGCCTTCTGCGGTGCGTAACCGTTTCACGGCGTGGGCCTGACGCCCACGGACAACGGAGTACCGTTGTCCGTGCCACCCTGCCTGTGAAACGGGCCGCGTTGGGACACTACGCCCCCTCCGCGATCCGGCGCATCACCGCATCCAACACGCCGTTCACGAATTTCGCCGTGTCCGGCGAGCCGTACAGACGGGCGATCTCGATGGCCTCGTCGATCACGACTTTCGGCGGCGTCTCGCCGCCCAACAATTCGGCCGTCCCCAGTCGCAACACAATGCGCCCCAGCAGCTCGACACGTTTCAACGTCCGCTCCTGCAACACCGACGCGATCAACGCGTCGATCCGCGGTTCGTCGGCGACGAACCAGCGGCACAAGCGCGACGCATAGTCACGCGTGCCGAGGTCCGCGTCCGCGTCGTCGGCCAGTTCGCGGAGCGCATCCAGCACCTCGTCGCGATGGAACTCGTGGTGGTAGAACGCCTGAACGGCGAGCACCCGGGCCTGGCGTCGATTCACGGCCATGCGACCCGCCCGTCATTCAAGGCGGGCCAGCTCGGCCAACACGTTGGTCATTTCAATCGCCGCGGCCGCCGCTTCCGCCCCCTTGTTGCCGGCCTTGACCCCCGCACGCTGGAGCGACTGCTCGATGGTGTCGGCCGTGATGACCCCGAACGTGACGGGGATGGATGACCGGATCGACGCGTCGGCGATGCCCCGCGCCGCCTCCGCGCAGATGTAATCGAAATGGGGCGTCTCGCCGCGGATCACGCACCCCAGACAGATCACCGCGTCGAACTTGCCCGATTCCGCCAGCTTTTTCGCCGCCAGCGGAATCTCGAACGCGCCCGGCACGTGTACCGTCGTGATGTTTTCGTCCGGGCACCCGTGCCGGCGCAAGGTGTCCACGGCCGCGCTCACCAGCCGCGATCCGATGAAATCATTGAACCGGGCCACCACGATGGCGAACTTCTGATCGCCGACCGTCAGGCCGCCGGATATCGCCTGCCCCATCGCCCACGCTCCATTTCGGTACCGCGATTGTCCGCGGTCGCACATTCCGGTCAAGTGCGCCGACACGCAACCACGCCACCGTCCGCACCCCACACGATTAATTGGTGACGCCGGGCCGAATTCGAGACATCGGCGTTAGCGGGGCTTCTACGACGCATCATCGGGCTCGGTCGATTGTTCGTCCGACGCTTCTTCCGAAGGTTCGGCCATTTCGAACGACTGATTCGCCCGGACCCAGTAATCGAACGCCCGGTTGACGGCCAGCCCCAGCAGCGTGTCCTCCGGATAGGCCCCGTCTTCGCCACGTTCGCCGGCGACCACGCCGGTCAGCAGTTCGAGGGCCTGCGGCACGGTGTCCACCGCGTACACGTGAAATTTCCCTTCGCGGCAGGCGTCGACCACCTCGTGGTTCAACATCAGGTCGCGGGCGTTGGATTGCGGAATGATCACCCCCTGCGTGCCCGTCAGCCCCATGTCGCGACAGGTGACGTAGAACCCTTCGATTTTCTCGGTGGCCGAGCCGATGGCCTGAACGTGCCCCAGTTGATCGATCGCCCCGGTGATGGCCAAATCCTGGCGGATGGGCACCCCGGTGAGCGCGGACAGCAAACAGCACACCTGGGCGGTCGACGCCGAATCGCCATCGATTCCGCCGTACGACTGCTCGAACGCAATGGACGCATGCAATGCCAGCGGATGTTCGGTTTGCAACAGGTGCCGCAACAGCCCGCCCAAAATGTAAAACCCCTTGGTGTGAATGGCCCCGCTCAAATCGGCCTCGCGCTCGATGTTGATGACCCCGGCCGATCCCGCGCCGATGCTGGCCGTGATGCGTGCGGGGAAACCGTAGACCATCGGACCCGCGTGAATGACGGCGATACCGTTGATCTGCCCGACTTCCGATCCGGTGGTGGCGACGCGGATGGTGCCGTCGGCCAACAGTTCACGGAACCGCACTGACGGCAGATTGGCCCGGCCCTTCGATCGGCGGACGGCTCCGCGGACGTCGGCGGCCTCCACGGTCGCGCGCGATGCCTTCCGGGCGATGAACGCGGCCTCGCGGGCCAGGTCGGCCAACCGCCCGAAACGCGTGGTCAGTTTGTCCTGCCGCTCGGCGATGCGGGCGCCGTGCTCGACGAGGGCGGCGACGGCCGACGCGTCGAAATGGGGCAGTTGTTCGTCGGCGACGATGCGGGCCAGCACGCCGGCGCATTTGTTGATCGATTCGTCGTTCCGCGGAATGACGCTGTCGAAATCGGCCAGCACCTTGAACAGGTTGGCGAAATCCGGGTCGTAGGCGTCCAGCGTGAAATAGGTTTCGTGATCGCCCAGCAGGATGACCTTCACGTTGATGGCGATCGGTTCGGGCTTGAGCGTGGGCGCGTACCACGGCAGCGTGAATTCCGGAGGAACGATTTCCAACAGGCCCGTGCGGAGCGTGCGGACCAGCACCTTCCACGCGCCCTGTTCGCGGAGGACGTCGCGGGCGTCGACCACGAGATAGCCGCCGTCGGCCCGCAACAACGAACCGGTGCGGATCATCAGGTGGTCGCTACGGGCGCCGCCCTGGCCGCCGTCCATCCGTTGATCGACGCTGCCCAGCAGGTTTCCGACCGTGGGCGAGTTTTCCACCACCACCTCGCACGCGTCGCCTTTCGAATGGGTCATCACCACGTTGACCCGGTAGTGCCGCGTGTCGTCCCCGTCGCGCTCGCCCGCCGACAGGCGATGCACCACCACGTCCTCGATCAGTTCTTGGAGGAACTCGCGGACCTCCGGTTGCGGGAATTCGGCCACGATCTGGTCGATGAACAGGGACAGCGCCCCCCGGGCGGCTTCCTGGCGCATCTCGCGGATCGTCTTTTCGTGTTCGCGCCTAAAACCGGTGACGTCCTGCATCACCGTTCGCAAGCGCTGTTGAAACGCGTCGTGCCGCTCCTTGAAGTGCTTTACGAATTCGGGCGTGACGTCGCCGCGATCCTTCAACTGCTCCCATTCCTCGGGCGGCACCGGTTTGCCCTTGACCAGCGGAAACAACACCGCCTGGGTCAGCGGTCCGACCTGCATGCTGACCAGCGCCAGATCGGCCTCGCGCAGCTCCTGCTGAAACGGGGCCACGACCGTTTCGACCTTTTCGTGAACGCGTTGTTCGAGCGCCAGCCGGCGGGCCTCGAACGCATCGGACTGCAGCGCCGGCTCCAGATCGTCGCGAATGAAATTGGCCAGCTCGTCCACCCGTTGCCGGAACACCGGTCCGCGGCCGCGCGGCAGCGTGACCAGCCGCGGCTGCGCCGGCTGGGGGAAGTGGTGAACGTAACAACGATCGCGGGCCATCGGGCACGACGGGCGGATCTCGTTCACCAGCCGGCTGATCAGCGTCATGCGCCCCGTGCCCGTCAGTCCGCGCACGAACACGTTCTGACCGGGGGCGTTGATTTCCATGCCGAAGCGCAACGCCTCGATGGCCGCGTCCTGCCCGATGACCCCGTGCACGGGTTCGACGTCGGCGGTGGAGCGGAACGGCAGCTTTGCCGGGTCGCATTGCCACCGCAATTCGTCGGGCGGCAACGGCGCTTGCTCCTCGGCCGCGGCGAGCTTGATCTGTTCGGAATTGTCCTGTTCGGCCATGTGGCGACCCCCGCTGGAAACCTCGAACTGCGTCCCGAATGGGCGTTACGCGTGACAGTGAACCGGATTTTCACGCCGCAAGCAACCGCGTCCGCAATGGGACGATACGCTCGCTCGTCCTCAATTGAGGCTATATTGAGGCTATCATGCCGACGGCGGCCGATGAAATGTGGTAGACTACCCGTTGAGTCGTCCCATTCGCCGGGCGGCCGATCGGGACATTCGGGCGCGCCGGGCCGGTACCTCCAACGGAGACCCACCGTGAAATCCAAACCGCTGATCGTGCTGGTGGCGTCGTGGTGCGTCGTATTGAATGCATGGGCGCAGTCGACACCGACGGACCGTCAACAACCGCAATCAACGCCGCAAAAGGCCGCGCCGGGAAAAGCGTCGCCCGTCGCGCGGGTCAAGTCGGCCGTGCCGCCGGTGATGGCCTTACTGCGAAGCCCCGTTGAGCGCGTCGCGTGGGACAACGCACCGTTCAGCATGGTATTGGAGTGGCTGGAAGACCGCGGCGCATCGGCGGGCCCGGTACACGTCCGCCCCAATTGGCGGGCGTTGAACGCCGAAGGCATCGACAAGGACGCGGAAGTCACGCTGGAGATGTCCGACACCAACGTCTACGAAATTCTGATCGAGCTACTCGACGGTCTGTCCAACGGCGATCCGCTGCACTACGTCGGCGAGGGCGACGTGTTGCGCATCACCACGCGGACCGATCTACGCCGCCACCTCGTTTCGCGTTCGTACGACGTCAATCAGATCATCGCCCAGATTCGCGGGCAACGCCTGAATCCCCGATTCGACATCGGCCAAACCGTCCACATCGTGACGTTCTTTCCGGTCGATGGGGCCGGCGTGGGCGTGACCACGCAGCCCATCGACGTGGGCACCTCGATGTTCAGCGACGACTTCTTCTCCGTCGGCAACAACGGGCGGAACAACCCCGGACGCGGCAACGACGATGACGATGACGACGACGAGGGCGCCGAGGAGGAAATCATCCAGGACCTGCTCGAGAACATCTACACCACCATCGAACCCGACACCTGGAACCTCAACGGCGGACCGGGCACGGCCGGCGTGTTCAACGGCGTTCTGACCGTCCGCAATTCCATCGACGTGCACGCCCAGCTCGGCGCGCCGTTCATCGTCAGCCCGTAGCAGAAGTCGTGGCATGGGCGTCCCGCCCATGATTTCACGGGCAGGATGCCCGTGCCACCACCCCAACCCGAACCCACCACGCAAGTGGCGGGCCGTCGGGTGCAGACTTCCGCCGAAGCGTGCGTCGCGGCTCGATTCGACGGGTGGCACTGACAACGGTGCTCCGTCGTCAGTGCGCCGCAGGTGTTCGTGCTGGTTTCGGAACGAACGCCGGCGGGCTGACACACTGGCAAGCGAGTACGCTTGTCCGTGTTTAGCGTCTCCGGGGGTTTGCCTGCCGCAGGCAGGCCTGAATGTAGCCCCGCGTTTCAACGCGGGGTACGCTGGAGACCCAATGGCACTGAGTCCCGAAGGGACGGCTGAAATCCCGCATGACGCTTCAGTCGTCCCTACGGGACTATGGATCCTTGGCGGCGGCGTCATCCCAGCACTGAAGTGCTGGGCTACATTCACAGCGTCCCCAAGGGACGCTAAACACATACGTACGCTTGCCAGTGCCACCCACGTGTGTTCATCGGAACCGCCGGGTCATCTGCGTGTCGGCCGGTCCCGCTGACCTGGGTGAGCATTTCGCGTACAATGACGGATGTGTGAAACAGGGGGCCAGCAATACAGGATTTCGAGATCATGCCCGACCGACCACCCATCGATTTACGCAGCGACACGGTGACCAAACCCACACCCGACATGCGCCGGGCCATGGCAAATGCCGAGGTCGGTGACGACGTGTTCGGCGACGACCCCACCGTCAACCGCCTGCAGGAACGGGTGGCCGAACTGCTGGGGAAGGAGTCGGCCATATTCGTGCCGTCGGGCTCGATGGCCAATCAGGCGTCGATCCGATCCCAAACCCACCACGGCGACGAGATCATTTGTCATCAAGACAGCCACATCTACCACTACGAAGCCGGCGGACCGGCTAGCCTGTCCGGCTGTTCGTTGCGGCTGCTGACCGGTGAACGCGGTCTGTTTGAGGCCGACCAGGTGCGGGCGGCGATACGTCCGCCCGATTCGCATTTTCCGCAGACGCGGCTGGTCGTGGTCGAAAACACGCACAACCGCGGCGGAGGAAGCATCTGGCCGGTCGAACAAGTCCGCGATGTTCACGCGGTCGCGCGCGAACACGGCCTGTCCATGCACCTGGACGGCGCCCGATTGATGAACGCGTGCGTCGCGACGGGTCGTCGTCCTACGGATTACACCCGCTATTTCGACAGCGTGTCCACCTGTTTTTCGAAGGGGCTGGGCGCGCCCGTCGGGTCGGCCGTTGCCGGCAGCAAGGAGCTGATCCGCCGCGTACACCGCTTCCGAAAAATGTTCGGGGGGGCCATGCGTCAGGCGGGGATCATCGCGGCCGGGGCGCTGTACGCACTGGAACACCACATCGATCGATTGGCCGACGACCACGCCAACGCCCGTCGGCTGGCGTCGGCCATTGCGGATATGCCGGGGTTGTCCATCGATCCGGCATCGGTCGAGACAAACATCCTCTATTTCGACGTGGACGAATCGGTGGGGACGGCCAAGGCGCTGTGCGACCGGTTGCGTGCGGACGGCGTCTGGGTGTTGCCGGTGGCGCCGCAACGCATCCGGGCAGTCACTCATCTGGACGTGTCGGCGTCGGACATCGACCGGGCGATTTCGATTCTGTCGTCGATGATGAAATCGACGCTGGCGACGGCGTGACGGCCGCCGCACGTCCGTCCCCGCGCTCGCGTGCGGGAGTTCGAACACACGACGTGCGATTGCGCACCGTCAGCGGAAATGCAGTTGGCGCCCCAAACCGTACTGCGATTGAAATTGTCCGGCGTCCCGCAGGGACACTGTGAATGTAGCCCAGCACTTCAGTGCTGGGATGACGGCGCCGCCGAGCATTCCCTAGTCCCGAAGGGACGGCTGAAGCGGACGGCGGCATTTCAGCCGTCCCTTCGGGACTCGACGCAATCCAATCGCCCGCGAACCCCGTGTTGAAACACGGGGCTACATTCAGGCCTGCCTGCGGCAGGCGACGCCTGACTGCACGAAACTCGTGCCGCACGTCGTGTGGGTCATTTCCGCGGAGACCAGAATCGCCACCAGGGGCGTTTGCCGGCGTTGGACGACTGGCCGAAGCGCTTCTGCAAGGTGGCCAACGTGGGCAGTTTGGCGCGCATGTCGATCAGTCGTTTACGCGAATACTGATCGGGCTGTTCACGCAGATGGGCGCGGGTGGCGTCGGTGAAAACGGCCGACGCGGGCGGCACGTCGCCGTCGCCGTAGAACTTGATCGCCTCCTCGAGACATTGGGCCGCCTCGTACCCCAGCCGGCGGGCCTCGATTTTCCGCGGCTCCTTTTCGGCAGCCTCCAGTACGACGCGGAACAGCACGATCCATTGTCCGACGTCGAGAATTCGCGACGGTTCGTCGGTGGGGTTGACCACGGCATACAGATGCGACGCTTCATCCCGCGATTCGCGGTGCGGCACGGAAAAACGGAGCGTGTGGCGATGGCGGCAGGCGGCGCATTCGGCCGTCACGTCGAACGGATTGATCGGCGGCGCCGGTTGATCGGGCAGACTGCGCAACGGACCGTGGCCGCAGTCCGGGCATCGCGTGGCCATGAAATACAGGTGGATCTCGGCGAGGCTGTGGGCGTGGAGCGGGTGGTCCATGGTTCGTCGTCCCCCATGCTATATCCGTGGCGCGACGACCTGTAACGGTTCCCGCGGGGACGGCGGTTCCTAACGGCGAGTCAATTCCCGTCGGGTGGCGTGGTCGGCGCCGACGATGGCGGGGGAGGCCTGCCACCGGTCATGGCGTTCAGTGCGCGCACGGTCGTCCGGAGCCGCTGGACCAGCGAGCGGATCGGGGGTGCGTTATCGTCGGCGGCGTTCGACGATGCGGCACCGGGCGTCGCCTTCGCAGCGGCGCCATTGGCCGCCGCAGTCAGGTCCTGCAACGGAACGACGTCGGCCCGGCCGGTCAGGATGCGTTCGTCGAAATGCGGCAGACGCGTGGGCAGCAGGGGCCGATCCACCGTGCCGAGGTTGACATTGTATTTCACGGGCGGGGGTTCTTCGCGGCAGGCGGTCAGCGACGATACGACGACACATGCCGGAAGGGCCGTCGCGAACCATTTGCAAACGACGTTCATCATGGTGGGGTTGCCTGATCAAATCCGGTCAGCGATTTCCACCGACGCTATCGCGTCGGATTCGCGGAGTCAAGATGATGCGGTGTGTCTCGTCGCAATTGAGGCGGCGACACGTGGAACCCGTCCGACCGGGCAGGTCACGTATTCAGGTCGTGCGTGTCGATGTCCAGCGGGGCGTGCATGTGCGTCGTCGCGGCCGGCGTTGTCAGTACGCGGTAAAAGCAAAACGCGGTCAGCGCCAAAACGCCGCCGATCGAACACACCATGAAAATCCAGCCCGCCGAAGTCATGTCTTCAACTCCCACTCGCGGCGTTTGGAGCGCACGGGGCGCCTGATACACACCCGCCGAACGGGGCGCGACGCGCGTAAACCGCAACCGTCATCCCCGTCGAGCATCCCGCGTCTCCGCCTGCCACCGTTTGCCGCCGATGTGGATCATCAGAAGTAGAAACACGATCACCACGACCACCAGCCCGACAGACAGCGCGATGGCATTGTCCGCCCGGACCATGTCGATGTACCGCCCCAGGTCGTTCCACGCCCACCAGCCCAGCATGATAAGCAGGTACAGCAGCGTAACATACTTGATCATGAACTTGAAAAAGAACGGAAGGCGCATCTGCGCCCCCTCGTGGGCGAAGCGGATGCCGCGATCGGCCCCGAACACCCATCCGAACAAAATGGTCTGAATCGCGGCCAGCACCACGATGGTGATTCCGCCCACGGTGTCGTCGACGAAGTTCAGGGCCCGAAGGTCCTTGCTGAAGAAGATGAAAAACAGCGATCCCATCCCGGTGATCAGCCCCAGCAGCGCGACCGACCCGCGCCGGCCGATCCCCAACGCCTCCTCCAAAAACGCGATCACCGGCTGGAGCATGGACAGCGAACTGGTGATGGCCGCCAGGAACAACATAAAGAACCAGGTGCAGCCGAAGAATCGCCCGCCGGGCATGTGCTCGAACACGATGGGCAACGTCTTGAATCCCAGATCAAACGTCCCGGTTTTGGCGGCGCCCGCAATGCCCATGAACACGAACGCTGCCGGTATGGTGATCAGCCCGCCCAGGCAGACCTCGAAAAACTCGTTGGTGGCCGAGGCGGTCAGCCCGGAAAGCACGACGTCGTCCTTGCGTTTCAGATAGCTCGCGTAGTTGATGATCACGCCGAAGCCGACGGAGAGGCTGAAGAATATCTGCCCGGCGGCCGCCATCCACACCTTGGGTTCGGCCAGCACCGTCATCCACGTGCCGCCGTCGGCCGACATCGGTTTCGGATTCCACATGAACCCCAGCCCGTTCATCACGCTGAGCTCCGGTTTGGACGGGTCGGGCGTCCCCAGCGTCAACACGCGGACGAGAACAATAATGGCGCAGACGGCCATGACGGGCATGGCCCAGGTGCAGAATTTCTCGACGCCCTTGGAGAGCCCGCGATAGACGTAATAGAAGTTCAGCGCGAAAACGAGCAACCAGACGATGACGCTGATGTGCGGCCGGCCGTTGAGCATCAGCCCGTCTTGGTTCGCCCCGACGAACTCATTGAAATAGTCCACGCTCTTTTCCGCATGAAGAGCGGGATCGGCGCCCAGATCGATCCAGTCCAGGGCGTAGCTGACCGCGTAACCCACGCACCACGATTCAATGAGCACGTAGTACATGTAGACGACGACGGGAATTAACAGTCCGAAGACGCCGAGGTATCGCCAGATCGACCGGCGACCCAGCACGCCGAAAATGGCCGGGCAGGAATTGAACCCAAACTGCCCACCGTACTTGCCCATCGTCCATTCCGCCCAGCAGATGGGAATGCCCAGGAAGATCAGGGCGGCGAAGTACGGGATCATGAACGCCCCGCCGCCGTTGGCCGCGGCGTTGCCGGGGAAACGCAGGAAATTGCCCAGCCCGACGGCAGATCCGGCGACCGCCAGTATCACGCCCAGCCGCGACCCCCATTGTTCGCGCGGACGAGTCGGATCCAACGCCGGAGCTTCAGTCATCGGTTCACCCTTCTCGACGCCATGGGCCAGCCGTTGGACAGGCCCGATTCCTCGTGCCGCGCCTCCCAATCAGAACCCGCCACGCAAGTGGCGGGCGGGGCGGACTGGTGCCCGCGCGAATCCATCGCGACTCGGTTCCCACTTGGCCCCGGACTCGTGTCCGGGGTTCTGATTTCAGTGCCGTGATCGCCGCGGCACACGTCGGATTCTGCTCCGACCGACCCGCGACTGCGACAACGGGCGTGAAGCCTAACGAGGGTCAGCGGTGGATTCAAGCGATAATGTCGGCGGCGTGTGGCGGCTGCGGGGAGTACCGACGCGCCGTGAATGCGGCACGCCGGCCGTGGCACGGGCACCCTGCCCGTGGTTCTGTGACACGAGCATCCTGCCCGCGAATACATGGCCGGGACGGCCATGCCACGGAACATGGGCTGGAAGCCCATGCCACGGCCGGAAGCCCATTCCGCACGATCGGTTACCGGGACAACACGTGTCCCCGCGGATCGGCTTCCAGACCGTAGCGTTTCATCTTCTTGTACAACGTCGTGCGGTTGATTTCGAGCTGGTCGGCGGTGGCCTGGCGGTTCCAGTCGTTGTGCCGCAGTGCCGCCTCGATGATGCGGCGCTCGGGGTCTTCCAACGCGATGCGCAACGGCAACGGCGCGAGTTGACCGGATTCGACGGGGGCATCGATCGTCTCGAGAACCCGCGGAGGCAGATCGTCCACGTCGATGCGATTGCTTTTGGTCAGAACGACGGCCCGCTCCACCGCGTTTTCCAGCTCGCGCACGTTGCCCGGCCAGGCGTATCGTTGCAACGCCCGGATCGCGCCTTCCGTGAATCCGCGCACGTGCTTGTTGGACTCGCCGACGTATTTCTTGAGAAACGTGTCGGCCAATAGCGGAATGTCGCCCATGCGTTCGCCCAGCCGCGGAAGCGTGACCGTCACGACGTTGACGCGGTAATACAGGTCCTGCCGGAATCGCCCGGCCGCAACCTCGTCGGAGAGATCGACGTTGGTGGCCATGATGATGCGCACGTCGACGTGCTGGGTCTTGTTGCTGCCCACGGGTTCGAATTCGCGCTCCTGCACCACGCGGAGCAGCTTGACCTGCAACGCGGGCGACGCAGACGCGATTTCATCGAGGAACAGCGTTCCGCGATCGGCGGCCTTGAATTTGCCGGGCTTGTCGGAAACGGCGCCGGTGAACGCCCCCCGGACGTGCCCGAACAATTCGCTTTCCAGAAGCGTTTCGGGGATGGCGCCGCAACTGACCTCGACGAACGGCTGGTCGCGGCGATCGGACCGGTGGTGAATGGCCCGGGCGATCATGGATTTGCCCGTGCCCGATTCGCCCTCGATCAGCACGTTGACCTTCGATTCCGCGACGGCCTCGATCAGGTCGAACACCCGGCCCATCTTGTAGTCCTGCCCCACGATGTTATCGAGTCCATACCGCTGATCGAGCTGGTCGCGCAGCACGCGGCACTGGCGCACCAGCCGGTGCTGTTCGAGCGCCCGACCGATGGCCAGATGGATTTCGTCGTCGATGATGGGTTTGGTGAGGTAGTCGTACGCGCCCATCTTGATGGCCTCGACCGCGCTCTCGATGGTTCCGTACCCCGTGATGACCAGGACGGCCGTTTCCGGGAATCGCGTCTTGACGGCGCGGAGCAATTCGAACCCGCCGACGCCGGGCATGTTGATGTCCGTGACCACGATTTCATACGTCCGGCGATCGAACAGGGGCATGGCCTGTTCGACGGATGTGGCCGTGTCGACGTGATGACCGTCGAGGCGCAGCATTTCGGAGAGCGAATCGAGAATGATGCGGTCGTCATCGACCAGCAGGATGGTTCCGGTGATTTTTTCGGCCACGGACGGGACTCCTGAATCAGGTGTTCATGTGAATGGGAACGGGAACGGTGACGGTGAATACGGCGCCGCCGCCGGCGCCCGGCTGCGCGGAGATGTGACCGCCGAGCTGTTCGACGAAATCGCGGCAGATGGCCAATCCCAGCCCGGTGCCGTCCTGTTGCGCTTTGGTGGTGAAAAACGGCTCGAACAGGCGATCCGGCGGATCGGGCAGTCCGACGCCGGTGTCCTCGAATCGCAGGACCGCTTGCTCGTTGACCACGCCGGTGGTAACGGTCAGCCGGCCGCCCCCGGGCATGGCCTCCAACGCGTTCTTGATCAGATTGCAACAGACCTGAAACAACCGGCTCCCGCGGACCATGGGCATGTCCTGATCGCGATAGTTGGCGGTGATCATCACCCCGGTTTCGGCCGCGCGGTCCTCCATCGAGCGGATGGCCTCCTCGACCACGCGATTCAGATTGGCCGGCTCCGCCTGCCCGTGAACGTCGCGACCGTACGCGAGCAGTTCGGACGTGATTTGCATCATGCGCATCAGCCCGTCGCGCGCGGCGCGGAGGTAGTCGGGTGTTTTTTGGATGCGCGACTGGTCTATCTCCCGAAGCGCGAGATTCACGTAGCGCAGAATGCCGTCGAGCGGGTTGTTCAGTTCATGGGCGGCGCGGGCCACGAGGTTGACGGCGCCGGCCGTGTGTTCGAGTTGCCGGATTTGCGTTTCCAGGCTGACCCGGTCGGTCACGTCGGCGGCGGCGAGCAGTCCGCCGATGGCATCGCCGCCCGGAGCGCGAACGGGCGTCAACGTGAACGTGTAGTATCGCGGTTTCCGGGCCGGCGCCGCGTAGGACGTGTTTTCGAACGTGGCCGGTCGCTGACTGACCAGGACGTCGCGGGCGCGATTGCCCCAGTCGCTGTCACCCGGTGCGCGCGCGTGGGCGAGCAGCGCCGGCAACGTGTCACCATCGGCAAGCTGCGACGCGGCCGGCGCGTTGCGCGCGATCACCCGCAATTTGAGATCAAACAAGACGGCCGGCAGGGGCAGTGCGTCCAGAACGGCCGTCAACGACGCCGACGTGAATGGAACGGCAGTCGCCGTCGCGGTTGGTGCGTCATCGCGCCGGTTGGAGTTGCTTGTGGTCAACGTACGGCTCGTTTCCTACGCGACAACCTCGGTGTTTCGCGGCAACACTGCCTGTGGTTCGTATCGACGGGCCGGGCGGCAAGTTTAAGAACTGCGTTGCGAGGAAACATCGGCGGCGGCGCCGGAACGGCGACGACCGATAATGCAGGGTAGGCGTTATCGATTTGCCGGTTATTCGCCGGGGGAATTGGGCAGGTTTTCGCGGCCGGTGACATTATTCTGTACGCAGGTTGATCGGACGATTTCGAGCCGACGAATTGGCTGCTGGTGTTGATTACTTAAGTGGCTGTTGTTAATGAAGATATGTCGCGTTTATCGTGGAAAACACGCGGCATTTCGTCTGGTTGGCGTCGCCAGGATCGACCGGTGCGCCTAGAATCCGGTGCGGGCCGCTTGTCCGGGCCGAGCGACGTAGCCAAGTCGCCGGTCGAGGGGGGAATACTGGATTTGAATCGACGCATTGGAGTCGCGCTCGCAGCCCTGTTATTCGCCGCGGTTCCGCTGCGCGCGTCGCAGGTCGGCGACACGGCCGAATTGCAGACGTTTTTCCACGGCGTCGCCGGCACGGCGACCATCACCAGCGAGACCACGATCCGCATCGACAACTTCACCTACGACGGCGGCGGACCGGACGTTCACTTCTGGTTGTTTCAATGCGAGGTGGACAGGGACAACCCCGACTACGTGTCGATCAGCGGCACTATCGCCGGTATGGTGTTTAACGGCGAGACGGTCGAACTAACCGTACCGGCGCCGTTTCTCGCCACCCAATTCGACCATATCAGCGTCTGGTGCGTTCTGGCCCGGGCGAATTTCGGGTCCGGAGTGTTTGGGACGGCGGGCGGCGGCGGGGCCGACCTGTCGTTGACCCACGTCGTCGATCAACCCGCGCCGGCGGAAGGCGCGATGGTCACGTACACGCTCAACGTGACCAATAACGGACCGCAGAACACCAACTGCGTCGATGTGGTCAACCTGCTGCCGGCGGGTGTCACCTATCTGTCCGACGACGGCAACGACTTCTACGATCCGATTTCCGGCGTTTGGGACATCGGACCGCTCGGCGTCGGATTGACCGCGACGCTTAACATCATGGCCACGGTCAATGCCGGGACCGTCGGCATGATGATCGCAAACACTGCCGAGGTGGCTGCGTCGAGTCAGGCGGATCCGAATTCGACGCCGGGCAACAACGCCGCCGGTGAAAACGATCAGGCGTTGGCGACGATCACCGTGATGGGCAACACGCCACCGCCACCACCACCACCACCGCCACCGGGTCCGCCCCCCACCGTACCGCCCGCGGAAGTGCCGATGGCCGAATTGGAGGGAATGGGCGCGGCCGACGCATTCGGTCAGTACTACGCCGCCGCCCGCAGCGCGGATGATCTGATCCTGGCCGACGTCTCCATTTCCGGCGTCACGCGGGGAACGGCCTTCGAGTTCAAATACGACGACAACAACGCGAGCGGCCTCCCCGGCGGTACGTTGGACGGTTTCGACGGGGCCCGCGCGTTCCCGCAGACCTTCACCGTCGAGGCCGAAGCCCTGCCCGGCGGGTTCGCCGCCTTGCTCCGCGTCTACGTCGACGAGGAGCTGCTGGCCGCGGCAGGTGAATCGGTCGCCGAGTACGAACTCCACGCGCTCGACGAATCGAGCGAGCCGCCGAAATGGGTACCGGCCGGCGAAAACCACGGCGAGGTACTCGTACCGGGCGGCATCGGCCGATCGGGTTATTACAAGATCACCGGGCGCTGGTGTTTCTGGACCGTGCGCGATCGGTTGAGCACGTTCGCCGTCGGAATACCCGCCACGGTCGTCGACCCCGCCGAAGACGATCCGCCAATGGACGATCCCGACGACGCACCGCCCATGAACGACGAACCGGACACCAACGAACCGGCTGGTCAGCCCGCCCCGATGGACGCCGACGGTGACGGCGTGGACGACGCGGTGGACGAATGCCCGGACACGGCTGCGGACGTTACGGTCGATGCCAACGGTTGCCCGTTGGAGGAACCGCCGGGGATCATGCCCGACGGGGGCGACCAATGCGGCGCGGGCGCGGCGTCCTGCGGGGCGATGGGCATGGTTTCGATGCTGGCCATGATGCTGGGCGTCGTCCCGATGCGATACCGACGCGCCCCATGTGCGAAGTGACATGCGTTGACACCGCGGCCCGGTCCCCGACGGCGCGACGTAAAGCTGCGCCCAGCGACAAGATTGATCCACCGATTTCACAGATGAACGCAGATGGGTTTGACGACGAATGACGGTGCCGCTCCCGGTACGGACGCCGGTTCACCTTTTTCTTAATCTGTGCCAATCTGTGTAATCTGTGGATAACCCCCCGTATTTCCGACTGCGAGACCGTCGCAGAACGAATTGGACGACCGGTTGGTGTCGAGGCCGGCGGCGCGTATGATCGGCGGTCATGTCCATGCGCCTGATGCGGGAAGTGCGGTTCGCGCTCGCCGACGGGCGTTCGGAAGCCGGATCCGCGCGAAATACGTGGGCGGGCCTGCCGGCGTCGGATCGGCTCGATGCCTACCTGGCGCTGCGTGCGGTCGTCCGCGGCGAGGTTGACCCCCGGACCGGGTATTTGTGCGATATCAGGGAGATCGACGCCTGTCTCCGCGAACGCGGCGTCGCATTTCTGTGCGATGCCGTCGCACACGACGCGGCGGGTCAGCGTGTATGCGATGACGGTGCGACCGACGGCCCCACGGCAGCCATCGGTCGAGCGCGAATCGCCCGGTCGGTGACGGGGCACCTGCCGGGTTTGTGGTCGGCCATCGAGCCCCGAACGCCGCGGAGTACGCAATTGGAATCGCTGACCGTGCAGGCCGGTCCGCAACTGTCGTTTTCGGTTCATGGGGAGGCGCCGGACATGGTCCACTTGACCTATGCGTTCGAATTCAGCGCCGCGCACCGGCTATATTGCGCTTCGCTGAACGCCGAGGAAAACCGTCGGCTGTTCGGCAAGTGCGCCAACCCCAACGGTCATGGTCACAACTACGTTTTGGAAGTGACGGTCCGCGGCATCCCCGACGCGGCCAGCGGCGTGCTGATCGGACTGGACGCGCTGGCGCGAATCGTCAACGAGCGAGTCATCGAACGGTTCGACCACAAGCATCTGAATCTGGACTGCGCGGAATTCGCCGAGCTGAACCCCAGCGTCGAGAACATCGCCCGCGTCATCTTCGAAAAGCTGAATGGCGCCTTCGAGCCGGCCGCGCTCGATTGCATCCGCGTCTACGAAACTCCCAAAACCTGGGCCGAATGCCGGGCGGATGCGTGACGATCATCAAGGCGTCGATCGGACGACCGGATGTGTCCGACAACAACCTCGTCGGACAAGGCGCGTAACATGTCTTTGTAGTCGTCGTTCAACATCATGAAGGGGGCTCAACGAGGCAACCTCCCTCGTCAGCGGCCAGACCAGGGCGATGCGCTCGGCCATCGTACCCGGGACGAATCCGTCGTCCGGGCGGTCGTCCAGCCGCCGGAGCTCGACGTGCGTGCGGTCCATGCGGATATGCTCCATGACGTGATTGTAACCGCGCCGCGCGGCTGCGGCAATCCGCGGCTGCGCCCCGCCCTGGATCGGCCGCGTGCAGGCGCGACCCGGGGCCGCTCCGATTGCCATTCAGTCGCCGGTGGGGAGCGTCCTGACGTCCGGCGGTCGAACCGGTGGAGCAGGATTGGTCTCTCGCGTGCTGACCGTCGCCAGCAGCACGATCAGAAATAGCGCAACGATGCCAGCCGCAATCCACGATGCCCGCAGCGGTCCCACCCGCGGCGCATCGGGTTCCGGCACGCCCGCAGCGGGCAGGCTCCGAACCGACGTCTGAAGTTCGCGAATCGCCGGCGAGAGCGTTTCGCTCGGTCGCAAAGCAACCGCCGGCGCCGCGGTCGAACGCGTCGCGACGGCATCGGCCGAACGCGGGCGGGTCGCGGCTCCGTCCGTCAACTCCCCCAACGCCGAACCGCAGCCGACGCAAACCGAATCGTCCGGCGACACTCGCGACTGACAATTCCAGCACACGCCGACGTACTTGCTGAGCCCCGGGGTTTCGGCCGCGAACCGCCATTGATGATCCGTCGTCGGTCCCCGGACGACCGTCGTGCCCGTCAACACCCCCCGCCGAATCTGGCGGATCAGTCGTTCGTGGGTTACGCCGGGGAACGGCCGCACGTGTTCGAGCACATACCACGGCCCCGCGTACGCCCGCATGCGTTCAGTCATGCCGGCCGAAAGGTCTTCACCGCAGTCGGCGCAGGTCGCGGCGGAGCGCCGCACCAGTTGCCCGCACGACACGCAGGGGACGGAATCGCCGTGCCAGACGTCCCGCACCAACGCGCTCAGCGGGCCGAACCCCCGCCGGGCGGCGATTTCCTGCGTGCTGTTTCCCGGCGGGTAGTCGACGGTCCCCCCGGATTCAGGTTGATTTGCATCCATCGCGACCGCCTCGATCGGCGAAAAATCGCCGCGCCTCAATTATGTGTGATGAACCGGTTTAGGGTCAACCGACTTGCGCCGATTCGCAGCCTGCGGCGCCCAACAGGTTCGTCGGACGTCGATCAAATGACGAACGACCGCCCGAGCGTCGAGCGGTCGTACAAAAAATGAATCGTCGGCCTGTCCGCGCGTCGCGTCACGCCACCAGGTATTCGGCCTCCAGCGCGGTGCGAATCTTCCGCAGCGCCTTGTTCTGAATCTGCCGCACGCGTTCCTTGGTTACGCCGATCAACACGCCGACCTGTTCAAGCGTCTTGGGAGCGGCCGGTACGTCCGCCTTCAGCGGATGGTCGATGATCGCGAAACGCTCCTTGATGACGGTTTGCTCGACGTCGTTCAGGTCGGCCAGATTGCCCACCAGAATGCGCTTCAATTCGTCGACGCAGTCCGACTCGACGCCCTCGCGCAGCCGGTCCTTGTGGTCGCTGCGTTCCATCGACGGGTCGAATTCGCACGGGAAGTGCACGCGATAACGGCTGGCACGCATGGCCACCCGCGAGAAGCTCTTCAGAATCGCCCGGCACGCGTAGGTGCTGAACTTGAACCCGCGGGCCGCGTCGAACTTCTCGACGCTGCGCAACAGGGCCACGTTGCCCTCGCTGATCAACTCGTTGTAGTCGATGCCGTGCAGACGCGTGCGCTTGGCCATCGCCAGCACCAGCGGCAGGTTGAACTGCACGATCTCGCTGCGCACGTTCAACATGCGGTGCCCCCAAGCCAGCAGCCGCCGCGTTTCCGCCGCGGTCAGTCGCCGGTCGGCAGACCGTTCCAAAAGCCGGACGATCTCCCGCCGCGCGTAATTGAACCGCAGGAACAGAAGCTGCTCCTGATCGGTGGTGAGCGTCGGCACCCGCGACGCCCGCGACGCCGACGCCGGCACCACGGGATGGGCCGGCTCGAACCGCGCCGCACTCGAGCGGCGCAGTTTCGTTTCCACGCCGAAGAGGGCCTTGTCGGCGCCCCGCCCGGACAGCCGCTGGTGATCAACGAAGCAGATCGGCTCGCTGAGCAACTGCGTCAGCAACACCTGGTCCTCGGCCGCCAGCGCATCGACGACCGATGCCCGCGGCGGCAGAGCCCGCCCCACGAACCGTTCATTCCCGCCGGTTTCGCGTTCCAGTTCTTCCGTCGCATCCATCAACATGGCACACACTCCTCCGGCACCTCGCCGCAACGGCGTCGATACCCCCATAACTAATGTACGCTACGGGCCAAGCCCGGGTGCGTCACAAGTCCGTAACCGCGCAGCATCACACAAATGCCGCGCCGCGTAGACCGATGTCCTGTCAACCGGGGAGAGTTGTTGTGGGAAGCCAACCGACAATTTCAATATAACACATGTTTGGCGAGAGGCAAATGAATCTGCTGTTTTTGACAACAATTGATTGACTGTTACGGGACCATGTCAAGCGTCCGTTCAAACAGGCGTTTTTTGTGTCGATTTTGCAGTTGAAGTCCATATTCGAACGTAATCTCGGCGAGACCGACCGGCAATTGAAACGTCCTTGAGACTATGATGTTACGCACCGGACGGAAGTGACTCCGGGCTACTCGTGGCGCAGAGCCTCGATCGGATCGAGCCGGGCGGCTTGGATTGCCGGGTACATGCCGAAGAACACGCCGACCAACGCAGATAAAGTGAAACTGATTATCACCGTCCACGGTTCGACGATGGTCTCCCAATTCGCCAGCCGGTTGATGGTCATGGCCGCGACGCAGCCCAGCACGATTCCGATCAGGCCGCCGCCGGTGCTCAAGACCACGGTCTCGACGAGGAATTGAACGGTGATGTGCCGCTGACGAGCGCCCAGCGCCCGGCGGACGCCGATCTCGCGGGTACGTTCGGTGACGGTGGCGAGCATGATGTTCATGATGCCGATGCCGCCGACGAGCAGCGAAATGCCGGCGATGAATCCCAGCATCAACTGCTGGTTGGCCTTTTTCTTCTGGGCGAGCTTCAGCCGGGCCAGCGGGACGTTTACCTCGTAATCGTGGGCTTCGTGATTGTGCTCGAGCACGCGCTCCACCATTTGGGACACGGGCAAAACATGATCGACGTCGTCGACGTTCACGTAGAGCGACGAGTAGTCAAGTTTGAACATCTCCCGCGAGCCGCTCGCCCGGCGGACCATGATGTCGCCGTAATTGGCCTCGGCGGTGGTGAAGGGGATGTACGATTCCCGATTCAGATTACGCTCGTCGACGCCGCGGGCCGGGGTGCCCGCGGTGATGACCGCCCGAAGCACGCCGACGACCGCATACGGTGAGAAGCCGTTGGCGCTTTCGGCGTAAATCGACCGGCCGAGGGCATCTTCGTAGCCGAACAATTCGCGGGCCAGGTCCTGCCCGATGACGCAGACCTGTTTTTGGTCGAGCATGTCCTCGGCCGTCAGAGCCCGGCCGCGTTCGATTTCGACGTTGACGGTTTCGAAGAATTCCGGGGTGGTGCCGAACACGCTCCAGGCGATCTTGCGGTCGCGGAACTGCACGCCGAATCCGATGGACTTCATGGGGATGACGTGTTTGACGTGGGGGATGGTCTCGCGGATGAGGCGGAAGTCCTCGCGGGTGACGCCGTATTCGAGCATGCGGGTGTTTTCCTGCGAGCTTTGGACGCTGCCTTCGGGCTTGATGGAGTTGACGATGATGTTCTGCGTGCCCATCAACTGGATCAGGCGCATCTCGTCGGCCGACGCCCCTTCGCTGATGGACAACATGCAGATGACGGCCGCCACGCCGAAAATGATGCCCAGCGCGGTCAGCGCGCTACGCAACTTGTGCAGACGGAGGTTGTTGATCCCCAGCCAGAAGGTCTCGAGAAAGGTTCCGAGCGTGAACGTCCGCATGATCCACGTATCCTATCCGATATTCGGGCCAGGCCGAAGGCGGGGCGGCGTGCGAAGTTGTAGGCCGGGGGGTCGGAGGTATGCGTCGCGACGGGACGCTGGGGAGGCGGGAAACTTCACGATCTGAGATTGTGCATTTCCGAAACGAGGGATGGCGGCGGGAGCGTGGGGTGACGCAGAGGGCGCGGTATTGATACAATACCCGTGGGAGTTGACGTATGCCGCCGCGCCAATTGGAGATTCCGAGGCACGAACTCGAGGCATTTTGCCGGCGGTGGGGGATTGCACGGTTGGCATTGTTCGGGTCGGTGCTTCGCGACGATTTCCGTGCCGACAGCGACGTGGACGTTCTGGTCGAGTTTCTGCCGGACGTGCACGTGACGCTCTTTGACATGGCCGAGATGCAAGAGGAATTGGGTTGCCTGTTCGGGCGGCCGGTGGATCTTCGGACTCCGGGAGACCTGTCCCGTTATTTTCGCCAGTCGGTCATGGAGCAGGCTCAAGTGCAGTATGTCGCCTGATTCCCGAGAAGCCGACCGCGTCCGCCTGATGCACATGCTTGACGCGGCCCGCCGCGCGCACGACTTCGCTGTCGGGAGCGGACGAGACGGGCTGGCACCGGGCGAAGTGCCGACGCTGGGCTTGATCAAGTGCATCGAGATCATCGGTGAAGCCGCCAACCACGTTTCCGACGCCACTACGTCCTGCCTGCCCGGGATTCCATGGCGATCGATCGTGGCCATGAGACATCGAACCATTCATGGTTACGACGACGTCAATCTGGATATTGTATGGGACACGGCCACGCGGGCACTTCCCGGCTTGATCGCCGCACTCCAGATCGCGCTTGAGAACTGGCCGCCTTCGGCGAACGACTGACGATTCAGCAGAAGTTACAAATCATGCAAGGTCTCCTCCGCAGGGAGCTTCCACCGTGGTCGCGTCCTGAGAGCGAGAGGGGATTCTCCCAAGCCGCGCGCCAACGCCGCCGCAACGTCTCGCGACGTTGACGATTGGTGGGAGGGATACGCGCCGCGCCAATCTCGCGCCGGGCTACTTGATCGGGTCCACCGCGTAGATTTCGACGCGGCGGTTTTTCATGCGCGAGTCGTCGTTGGTGTTGGGAACCCGTGGCCGGTATTCGCCGGCGCCGCATGCGACCAGCCGCGCCCCCTCGATGCCCTGTTGCTGGAGGTGGCGCACGACGGTGAGCGCCCGCTGCGTGCTCAACTCGTAATTGTCCTTCCAGCCGCTCTTGCGGATGGGCATGTCGTCGGTGTGGCCGAACACGTAGACGTCCTTGGTGGGATACTGCGAGCCGATGGTGCTGGTGACCGAGTCCAGCTTGGCCTTGCCGGTGTCGCGCAGAACGGCCTTGCCGGACGCGAACAGGACCTCATCCTCGATCGCGATCATGGCCCCGCCGGGAACGGCGGTCCAACCTTCCGGAGCGGCCTGCTCGGGCACGTTGTTCAACTGGTCGCGGAGCGAGTTGATCTGATTGCGGGCCGCGGCCAGTTCCTGGTCGCAGTGCTGCCGGCCGCGGGTCATTTCGTCGGCGCGGCGCTGGGCGGCGCCCAGCTCGTCGGTCAAGCGCTGGTTCTGATCTTCGATGAGCGCGATTTGCGCGTCCTTGGCCTTCAATTGATCGGCGCATCCGACCGTCGCCGACAGCACCGGCAACGCCACCACCATCCCGAGACGGACAAACTTGCGAGCCATGATCGATCCTCCCCCCGTGTTCATGCGTTTCATGATCGTTACCATTTCAATGATCCCGCGACTCGTCGCCCAGCGCCTGCTTGAGCTTCTCGTCGATGCGTTTTTCCTTTTCCTCGAGCAGCCGGGCGCGCGTCGCCTGCTCTTCCTCGCGCGTTCGCTCGGCCGCACTCCGACTCAACTCGCGCACGTCACGCCACACGCCGACGCTGAGTGACAGAAGCCACCACGACACCAGTGTGCCGCCCACGATGCACAGAATCAACCACAGCACGTTGATCGATTCGAACGTCCGGAAGAACCAGACGTCGACGCGATGGTTGCGGTTGTAATAAACCACGAGCACGCCGACCAGCGTCAGCGCGACCAGCACCGTCAGTTTAAGATAGACCTTGATTTGCTTCAGCACAAGCCCGCCCGCTACTCAATTCGCCGTTAGTGTCTGTGAATTGTTGAAAAACAACAGATTGACCGCGGCGATAAGTTCTTGCACCACCGGCGTCTCCATCAATTGCCGATGGAACACTGTCGCGGCCAACAATCCGATCGTCAACCAGGGTCCCAGCGGAATCACCCGGCTTCTTTTGAACGGCAGCAACGCCAGCCAGCCGATCATGGCCGCCACGCAGGTTACCACGAACCCCATCAGCACCACCGGCCAACCAGCGACGGCGCCCGCAGCGGCCATCATGTGAATGTCGCCGGTGGCGAACGCTTCCTTGCCGTAAATCAGATTCGCGAGGATGCGCACCGTCCAAGCCATGCCGGCCGCGATGACGTATCCGCTCATGGCCGTCGCGCACCCCCATAGCGGTTGCCACCCGCCATCCAGCGGCGCCCAATGGAGGATTCCGCGAATTCGTTCGCCGATGCCGGGTTGCAGCGCGGCTACTACGGCCACTGTGCCCAGCGCGATCGCCGGCAGCAGTACGGCCAATTCGCGCAACGTCTGAACGCGAACGTTGGGCGCCTCCACCTCGATGGCTTCGGCGATGTCCGTGTCCGAGTCGCGCACCTGCGCCGCTTCGCGCAAGATGACGATCATGAAGAAGGTCAGCGCGGCCGCCGCGCGGGTCCAGTACGGCGGCGCCCACGAAGCGCCCGCGTCGGCCGCGGCGATGGATACGAACAACGCTGCAAACAACACCAGCGGTATCGCCAGCCGCCGGCGTGCCGCATTCCCCTGTTCCTGTCCGTGCGTGCCGAGCGCGGAAAACACCGAATCAGAGCCGTGGGCGCCAGCCCGCGGATTCTGAAACCGTGGGTCGCCCTCGGCATCCTCATCACCGGGCTTGCGCCCGGTGCTCTGAAACGGTTGAGGTGCGTCGAATACATTCTCCACGTGGGGGGGGAAACCGGGTGAGGGGATTCCCGCGACGGAGTTCGATTGCGGCGCACGGTCCGGGTTCGTCATTTCGTCGCCGCGCGCATGATCGTGCGCGGAGGTATACATTTCCGCGTCCGATGCATCACGTCGCGGCAACAGCAGCCAGGTGATCGCGAAGACGATGAATGCGATCGTGCCCCCCGCGGCCGTGGCATCGAACGGCCGCGGCCAGTCCCGGCTGTAGCCGGGCGTCCAGATCGAATGCAGGAGGATGCCGCAGGCGGCAGCCAGATGCGTGAAGCGGATGTCCACCCAGTAGAACTGCAGGTCAATGGCGGACATGGCCAACAGACTGGTCATCAGCACTACGTGGGCGACGTACATCGGCCAATCGTCGGCGAGCGACCAGTTCAGGTTGGCCGCCGACGTCAACCCCTCGCGCGCCCGCCCCACGAAAAACGCATCCAGAAGGACGAGCACGAGCATGGCCGTCATGATCTCGACCAGCGGATAGCGCAACGCAATCGGAGACCAGCAATTGTGGCATCGGCCGCGGAGGCGCAGGAAGCTAATGACCGGGATGTTGTGATGCCAGGCGATGCGGTTGCAGCAGTGGGGGCAGAATGACCATCGCGGACGGCTGACGTCGAGCCCCAGCGGCAAACGGTAGATGACGACGTTCAGGAAGCTGCCCAGACACAGCCCGACCGCGGTGCAGAACAGGAGCCACCACAACGTGATGATAAGTGTCACTCGGTGGCATCTCTCGTGGACGGCTTCGACGACATGGCGCGCGTTTTACCGTGCATCATTGCTCGCCAACAGCACCCGTCGCCAACCGCTCCCTGACGGTCGCGGCTCGGAAAGCAGTCGTCGCGGCTGCCGGCGGCAGCGCGTAGTCGCGCAGGGTCAATTGGGTCATGCGCGCGAATGCGTGCCGTCGCACCACGGCTTGGTTCCGCTGCGGTGGCACTGGCAGATCGATCGCTTGCCGGGCTGATCGACCGTGACCACGATCGGCGCCAACCCGGTGCCGTGCCGCGAGTGCGACCCGTCGCAATAGGGCAGGCTCTCAGACAGACCGCATTGGCAATAGGCCTTCTTGCCCGCCGACTCTTCGAGCTTGATGGGACCGGTTCCGTGCTTCGCTTCGGTCATAACTTGTTCCTAATGGGCCGCCACAACTCGTACGTCGGGGGGCACTGGCAAGCGTACTCGCTTGCCAGTGGTCTTCCGATCCTCGCGCGCTCGTTTCGATTCATGATTGGACGCCGCTGCACACGGACAACGGGGTACCGTTGTCCGTGCCACCCAATCCGAAATCTCATCCGCGGCGAACGACTACAGCGCCTCGAGCATCGTCACGAAATCGGCGATGACCCATTCCGGGGTGGACGCGCCGGCCGTCACGCCCGCGACGCGGTGCCCCGCGGTCATTTCCGCGTCGAAGTCGTCCACCGTTTCCAAATGATACGTCGGCGTCTTCTGTTCGCGGCACAGCCGGGCCAACTCCTGCGTGTTGGCCGAGTGCAGCCCGCCGAGCACGAACATCACGTCTATCTCGGCGCACAGCGCGACCGCCGCCTCCTGCCGCTTGGTCACTTCCATGCACAGTGTATTGACGATCTTCAACTCGCGGAAGGGGCGCTTGGCGATCTCGCCGATCATCTCGGCGACATGTTCCGGCGCGTGCGTGGTCTGGGCGACGATGCCCAGCCGGTCGCGGTAGGGGATCTTCGCTTCGAGGTCGTCGCCCTTGTCGACGACGACCACGTCGGGCGCGTAACCGATGACCCCCTTGACCTCGGGGTGGTTCGCGTCGCCGATCATCACCACCTTGTAGCCTTCTTCATGCAGTTGCTTGACGACGTTCTGTGCCCGTTTCACAAGGACGCACGTCGCGTCGACGATGTTCAGGCCGCGCTCCTTGGCGCGTTCAAACGTCTCCGGATCGGCCCCGTGCGAGCGAATCAAGACGGTCGTGCCCGCTTCCAACGTCTCCACGTCGCCGGATTGATTCAGCCCGGCCTGTTCGAGCCGCTGCACGACCTGCTTGTTGTGTATCACCGGCCCAAGCGCCACGATGCCGCCGTTGCGGTGCTCGTCGAGCGCGAGCTCGGCGATTTCGATCGCGTCCTCGACGCCGAAGCAGAACCCCCTTGTCGCGGCCAGTTTGACTTCCATTGGCGTCGCCGTCGCTGGGTGGCTGGGTGGCATGGCCGCGGCATTGGGCGGCCATGTTCAGTCGCCACACCGCGCCATGTCGCCCGTTCCCCTGTTGCGATTATACATCGGATCGCGCGCCGTGCGAACCTGCCGTCAATCGACCGCCGGCCAGCGGATGGCCGACAGACGATCGAACCGTGACCGGTCGGTCAGGTCCACGTGCAGGGGCGTGACCACGACGTACCCCTCGGCCAGCGCGTGCAAATCAGTTTCATGCGGTCCCTGCGGCTCCGAAAAATCGCCGCCCAGCGTGTAATGGCGGTCGCCGTCGGCGCCGTCGCGGCGGTCGTAGCGGTCGCGCATGACCTGCAACGCCTGAACGGCCACGCGGACGCCCTTCGGCCGGCCCGGGCCGAGCCTGGGCACGTTGATGTTGACCAGTTTGCCCGGGGGCAAACCTTCGGCCAGCAATGCGTCGATGATCCGCCGGGCGATCGTCGCCGCCCGGTCGAAATCCGTCTCCTGCCCGCGCTCCAGCGACACCGCGACGGCCGGCAGACCCAGCAACGCCCCCTCGGCCGCGGCGGCCACCGTGCCGGAATACAACACGTTGATGCTGACGTTGGCCCCGTCGTTGACCCCGGATACGACCAGGTCGGGCCGCGTCTCGGCCAGTTCGTGAACGGCCAGCTTCACGCAATCCGCCGGCCGACCGCCCACGCTCCACCCGTAAAACGCATTCTGCACGTGAATCCGCCGGACCGGAATCGCCTGCCCCACGGTGATCCCGTGGGCCGTGGCCGACTGCACCGAATCGGGCGCGACCACCGTCACCGATCCGAGATCGACCAGCGCCCGATACATGGCCGCCAACCCGGGTGCGAGAATGCCGTCGTCGTTGGATAGCAGTACGTGCATCACCGACGCATAATACGGCCGACTTCCGGTTGCGGCGAGCGTGACTCCGCAACCGGGGTTTGGGATGTCGCTGCCAATGACCTAAACGCCATCGAGGTTCGCACCGAAGTGTTGACTTCGACGCGGCGTTACCGCACAATTCGACATACTCCCTTGGGGATCGCATCCCCAAGCCCGACGCCTCGCTCATGCGAGGCGTCTAGCATTTGCCTCGGTCGCACGATGCTGGGTGACCCATCCATCGCGCGGCGATGCGGCGACGTATACGTCGCCGGGTCACGATGATCCGACGCGCCGACGACGGGGGCCGGCCGCGGTATTCGATCGGTGCGACCAAACCACAACGCCTCGTGACGAATGCAATCCCACGCGTTTCACGCGTGGACGCCGCCCGCACCGTTCGATCATCGCGACCCCACACTTTGCTATCGCAAAGAATGAGCCCCCCGGCCGGCCGGGCTAGACGGCTCATTCTACGAGCCGAGCTTGGTAAAGCTTAGAAAACGTCTTGACCAATTCACTTTGTGCAGACAAATCCGAAGTGATCATCTCAATAGCCAAGCGAGTCATCTCTCGAATAATCAAGGACTCGCCTATAAACACCTGCACAGTTCTAGCCGGCCATACGCCTGTCTGACCGCTATAGAAATATGCGTGAAAAGTAAGTAGACATTCTGTAAAACGTCTCTCGATTGAATCATCGAGAATTTCAACTAAATAACTCCCCACAATAGGGAAACTGGTCTATGCCGCCTTGGAACGCAGATACGCATGGCGTTCGACTTCAAATGGTCTGCGGTGTTCGAGCCACTCGAACACCGTGTTCAACAGATCCTCCA
>JABFSN010000173.1 GCA_013140575.1 Phycisphaerales bacterium
TATCCTCCGTCCAGGCCGTCGGTTGTTCTACGGTTTTGTTATTCATCAGGCAACCGCTTTGTCACGAGCCTGTAGGCGCGCGGCTCGTCGTCGTTCGCGTGCCGCCTCGAGCTTGCGATCCCGCTCCGCGAAGATATCCGCCTGCCGCCCTTCGATCCTGTCCTTCGGCGTTACATAGCCGATCGCGCTGTGCAAACGCACCGTGTTGTAATGGTTGACGTAGGCGCCTACCAATCGCCGCGCCTCTTGCAACGACAACGGCACGCCGGGCCGAATGCACTCGTTCTTGAGGCTCTTGTGCCAGCGCTCGATTTTCCCGTTCACGCTCCCGCCTTGGTCGCGTTCACTCTGCGGGTAGTACGGCGACGTCTTCACGTGGGTCATGCCGCACATCCGAATGAACTCCTTGAAATCCCGGGCGATGAACTGCGGACCGTTGTCCGAGATGATCCGCGGCGCCGCTCGGGGAAACTTCTCCCGCGCCCGCTGCAGAATGATCTCCACCTCCGACTCCTTCATCGACTCGCGGATCTCCCAGTGCACCACGAACCGGCTGCAACCGTCCAGAACGCTGCACAGGCTGTAGAACGTTCCGCCGATGTTGAGGTACGACACGTCCACATGCCAGTGTTCGTGCGGTTTCAACGGCTGCACGAAGCCAGTGCCCTTATGTGACACTTTGCGATTCCACTTCCGCAGCACGCCGGCCTCCTTCAACACCCGATAGACGCTGCTGGGGCTGGCGGCCACCAGGTCGCGGTCCAGCATCATGAACGCCAGCCGGCGATACCCTTCCAACGGGTACCGGCCGTGGAACTCAACGATGGCCCGCTTCTCCGCGTCTTCCAGCCAATGGTCCCGCGGCACGAGGGCGTTGTGCTCGTTCACCCTCCCGTACCGCGCCCGCCAGTCGTGGTACTTGCTCGATCGAATGCCGATCCAGCCCACCAGCCGTTTCTCCGCCAGCTCCGTTCGATCCGACCATCGGCGAACGTAGTCGACGACTTCGTCGCGCGTGTCGTGGGGCGTCCACACGCCGGTCAGAGCACCCCAAGTTCTTTTTTTAACTGCACGTGCTCCTCCATCAACTCGGCCACCACCTCGTTCTTCTTCCTGAGCTTCTCCTCCAAGGCCGCGATCCGCTGGGCCGCCGCGTCCTCGGTGCGTTTGGTGGAACCGTTGTGGCCGCGGGGCGCGTCGAACACCACCGCCCCCTGGTCAAACCAGTCCTTCTGCCAACGATAAAGGAGCGTGGGATGAATCCCGTGCTCCTCGCACAGGTCGGACACCGCCACCCCCTCAACCAGGTGCCGCCGCAAAATCGCCACCTTCTCCCGCCCTGTGAAATGCCGCCGCTGCTTTCCGTTGCTCATGTCGTTTTCCTCCGATCGGGACCACACTAACCCGCACGGCCGAAAACTCCATTTCCGACTGAAGCAACACAAACAGAATGATGCACGGTCGAAGTTGGAGAGTGCTTTATGAAGTGGGTCACGCGCGAACGTCCGAAGATTGATCGCATCGCCTGCCCGTGGCTGATCCTTCGGTTCGTCGACAAGGATGCCGAGTTTCTGTTCGTTCCGCCGGGTGAGGTCTTGAAGGCCGCCGAGAGGACGGGCGCTACGCCGTTCGACGTGCCGGGCGTGGAGCTCACCCACGACGGCCCGCTGTGCAGCTTCGACGCGATCCTGAAAAGGTACAAGTTAAGCGACCCGGTCCTGGACGAGCTGGCCACCATTGTTCGCGGGGCGGACACGGGCAGGCTCGACCTGGCTCCGCAATGCCCCGGCCTACTCGCGGTTTCGCTGGGCCTGTCACAGGTGTTCAAGGACGATCACGAGCAGCTTCAGCATGGGTTGATCCTCTACGACGCCCTTTACGCCTGGTGCAGGCACGTCCGCGGGGAGACGCACAACCGGGATCCCCAGCGAATGTCGTGACCGCCGCGTAACTCCCGCAAAGTTCTGTTTGACCGGGGGCGTTGATGTCGATATATTCCCCACGAGCATGGATACTCGGTGGACCAGTTGTTTGTGCTGCCTCCTGACGGTGTTCTCGCCGTTGCTAACGGCCGCGCAAGTGGTTGCGCATGCCCATGAGCATTTCGAGGCCTTGGCTTCTGGTACGGGCCATGCTCACGAGGACGAACACACGCCGCACCACGAGCACCAGGAGGACGGGATCCCCATTCCCGCGGACGAGCCCGAACGAATCATGCGGTTGGACTCGACACCGAGCCAGTTCCGCATCGACGCGGACCAACCCGCCGCACTTCTCCCGATGGCGTGGGACTCTCTTTCTTCCAGCATCCGACGCAGCGGGAACTTTGCCGTAGGCAACGACCCGCCGCCGCCGCGAATACCCCGCCCGGGGGATACTCTGCCCCTTCTGATCTGATTCCACCAGCCAGAATTCTCTTGTTCGGGCCGTTGAGAAGCGCTGCTTAGTCGGCGCCGCGCGCCGACCTGATGGCGCCCTGATCTGGGATTTGTGGAATCGGTGGCATGAATCAAAAACAGCCGCGGACGCTCTGTGCTCACCTTGCCGTCGCACTTGTGCCGATCGGTGCGGCCGGCTGCGCGACCGTCGATTCGCGCCCGGACTATGATCGAGCGGTTCGGTATGTGGGACAAGCCGTCGGCGACGCTGAACTCTATCGCCCCGACAGCGACGAAGTCATCGAGCAGCGTGCGAACTCGCTGCTTGGCGACGGGCTTTCGGCGAATGATGCGGTACATATCGCGTTGCTCAACAACCCCAAACTCCAGGCAACGACGTATCGGCTTGGAATCAGCCGCGCCGACTTCGTGCAGTCCGGGCTGTTCACCAATCCGACATTGTCGTTCTCGCTTCGGTGGCCTGACGGTGGCGGGCTCACCAACCTGCAAGCCGGGCTGGCGCAGAACATCGCGGAGTTGTGGCAGATTTCCTATAGAAAACAGGCCGCCGCGCACGACCTGGATCGAACGATTCTCGACGTCGCCCGCGAAGCCAGCGTAGTAGCGCAAGACGCGCGCATCGCCTACTGGCGGGCCGTTCGAGCGGATCGAGAGCGCGACTTGGCCGCCGAGAACGGGACTCTGGCGCAGAAACTCGTGGACGTGGCCGTTTCCCGCCGCGACGCCGGCGCCGGCAGCGACGTGGACGTGAACCTGGCCCGCTCGCAGCAGACCAACGCCGAATTGAGATTGCGGAAAGCAACGCTCGCCGCCATCGAGGCCCGCGCCGGAGTGGCGAAGTTTCTTGGCCTCATAACGCCGCCGGGCGACCTCGTCCTCGTCGACGCGTTGATCGATCCTGATGCCTGGACGCTGTCGCCGGAGCAGGTCGTCTCGACGGGCATGGAAAGCCGGCTCGACGTGCAGGCGACGAAGATGGCCGTGGCTGCGGCGAGCGCCCGCGTCGAGTTCGAGAGATCGCGCTTTCTGCGGTCGGTTGAATTGGGTTGGTCGGCGGAGCGAAGCGCCCGCAGCAGTCGCGGCGGCCGCAACCTTCTCGCCGAAACGGCATTCGCTTCCTTGCAATCGGGCCAACTCACGCCGCCGTCGCTGGAACCGCACGACGAACGGTCGAGCGAGTGGGTCATCGGACCGGAGATCGGAGCCGAGTTGCCGATCTTCGATCAGAACCAGGCCCAGATCGCGCGAGCCGAGTTCGTCCACCAACAGGCCGCCAAGCTTCTCGAAGCCCTGGCGCGCGAGCTCGCTCAAGACGCTCACGTCGCGCTGCAACGGGCGCGAACCGCCTCGGACAACGCCCGATTCTACGCGGACACCGTGTTGCCGCTGCGGGAGCAAGGATTAACGCTGGCGCACGGCGCGTACACCGCGGGGCGAACGACGCTACTCTCCGTGCAGGAGGCGCAGCGCCTGCTCCTGGAAGCCCGCTCCGGGCGGATCGATACGTTAATGGACTATGCCGTCGCCGTCGTCGAGTTGGAGCGCGTCGCGGGGCGGACGTTGGGCGATCTGCTCGAAGCGGCCGCCGCCTCCGACGGGAACGACGCACACTTACCAACCCCGACACCCTCGTCCCAAACCGCGGAGGAGAATCCGTGACTTATCGAATCGTCTCACTCGCATTCCTTTGTTTCGGTATGGCGACGAGCGGTTGCCGGCGCGACGCTGCACCCGATGGGACCACGAGCAAGGTCTCCGCCGTGGCGGCGCCCGCGGCGATCACCAACCGGGTGGAAGTGCCCGACACGGTACGCCGCAACCTCGGCATCACTTTCGCGAAAGTCGAGCGCCGCCCAGTGGCCGAGTCCCTTCGCGTGCCCGGCCGGTTCGAGTTCCTGCCCGATGCCCGGAGGGAGTATCGCACCATGCTCGCCGGACGGGTCGAGCTTTTGGTCAAGCAGTTCCAGCGCGTCGAACCCGGTGAGTTGCTTTACCGGCTCGATTCGCCCCCTTGGCGAGAGCTCCAGCAAAAGCTGGCCGAGACGGAGGCCCAAATCCGCGAAGGCGAGAAACGAGTCGAGATGATTGTACCCATGCGCGAGGCCCACGAGCGCCATCACCACGCGATCGAGGAAACGGTCACACTACTTTCCGCCCGTCTGGAACGCCTCGAAAAGGGCCAGGCCGAGGGCAGCGTCAGCGCCGAAGAGATCGGACAGGTCCAGTCCACGCTGGCCCAGGGTCGCGCCGACCTGGCCGAGGTCATGGAGAAAGAGACCGAGCTTACCGTGAACGCGGTCGAGGTCACATCACAGCTTGCGGCCGCCCGCGTGCGCTTCGAGCTGCTCCTCAACAACGCCGGGACGGTTCTGGACCTCGATCCCGCGAAACTGCTCGCGACGCCCGGCAACGGATCGCCGCTGTGGCGCACGCGGGAACACGTTGAAATCGTGGCCGGGGCCCCGGGCTTCGTGGATTCCATCGAGCTGACCAACGGCGGGTGGGCGAGTGAAACCAGTCTCGTATTGACCACCGTGCAACCGGAGCACGTCCGCTTCCACGCTCACGCCATGCAAAGCGACCTCGGCCGATTGCGCGACGATCTCCCGGCTCGCATCGTGCCGCCCAAGAACAGTTCCATCGAACTTCAGGAAACGATGGACGGTCGCCTAAACGTGGGATTGAGCGGCGATCCCGATCAGCGCACCGTGGACCTTTACGTTACGCCTGCACAACTGGCCCGTTGGGCGCGGCCCGGCGTGGCCGGTCACCTCGAAGTAACCGTGGGCGGCGGCACGGCGGAGTTGGCCATTCCCATTTCGGCAGTCATTCAAGATGGGCTCAGCAAAGTGCTCTTCCGGCGCGACCCGAAAAACCCGGACAAAGTCATCCGCATCGCCGACGCGGACCTGGGCGTCAACGACGGCCGTTGGATCGTCGTGAGCAGCGGTCTGCTCGAAGGCGACCAGGTGGTGCTGGACGGCGTGTACCAGCTCATGGTGGCCACTTCGGGCTCAATCCAGAAAGGCGGGCATTTCCACGCCGATGGGACGTTCCACGAGGGAGACAATTAGCACCGGCCGGCGCCATCGCCGTCAGGGCAGGATTCACGCATGCTCAAGCAACTGATTGCATTCTCGCTCAAACAATCATCGCTGATCCTGCTGGCGGCGATCCTGCTTCTCGTTTGGGCCGGTTGGCAGCTTCCCAAGATGCCGGTGGACGTTTTCCCCGAACTCAATGCTCCAACCGTGGTCATCCTGACCGAGGCCGGGGGGCTCGCGGCGGACGAGGTCGAACAATACGTCACTTTTCCGGTGGAGACATCGGTCAACGGTCTGCCCGGCGTTCGCCGAGTCCGCAGCGCCAGCGCCATCTCGCTCTCGCTCGTCTGGGTGGAGTTCGATTGGGGCACGGACATCTACCGCGCCCGCCAACTGGTGACCGAGCGCCTGGCCGCCGTGCGCGAGACGTTGCCCGCCAATGCCCACGCCGAGATAACGCCCATTTCGTCCATCACCGGTGAGATCATGTTGCTGGCCGTGTCGTCGCCCGATGGCACCGTCAGCGATCTCGACTTGCGGGCCTATGCGGAATTCGACCTCCGCAATCGACTGCTGGCCGTTCCCGGCGTCTCGCAGGTGTCGGCCATCGGCGGCGAACTGCCCGAATACCAGATCAACGTCAAGCAGGATCGGCTCGCGATTCACGAGTTGACCGTGCAGGACGTGGTCGAGGCCGCCCGCTCTGCGCACAGCATCGCCAGCGCCGGCTACCTGCCCAACGTCGATCGCCAGGAACTTCCCATCCGCCAAACCGCCCGCGTCCGGAGCGTCACGGACATCGCTGCGACCATCGTTACCTATCGCGATGGAATGCCCATCCTGATCGGCGACGTGGCCGATGTGCTGCTGGGCGCGGCCCCCAAACGCGGCACGGCGGCAAATCAAGGCAACCCGGCCGTCGTGCTGACCATCCAGAAATCTCCGGGAACCAACACGCTGCTGCTCACCCAACAGATCGACGCCATGCTCGACCAGGTCGAAAAATCCGTTCCGACGGGGATTCAGATCAACCGCCAGGTGTTCCGCCAGTCGGACTTCATTGACCGCTCCGTCAACAACGTGCTGCACGTGCTCCGCGACGCGACGGTGATCATCGCCGTCATCCTGATCCTGTTTCTGCTCAACGTGCGAACGACCATCATCACCCTGACGGCCCTACCGCTATCATTGGCCGTGGCCCTTCTCGCGCTCTGGTACTTCGGTCTAACGCTCAACGTCATGACCCTGGGCGGATTGGCGGTGGCCATCGGCGTCCTGGTGGACGACGCCATCATCGACGTGGAAAACGTCCACCGTCGCCTGCGTCAGAACACCGGACGCCCCGCTGGCGAGCGGAAGGATGCCGTGCAGACCATTTTCGATGCCAGTAACGAGATCCGTCCAGCGATGGTCTTCGCCACCATCATCATCGTCATCGTCTTCGTGCCGCTGTTGTTCTTGCAAGGCCTGGAAGGCCGGTTCTTCCGCCCGCTGGGCATTACCTACATCGTCTCCATCCTGGCTTCGCTGGTCGTGGCCCTGACCGTGACGCCCGCGCTGTGCAAGTACCTGCTGGGTCGCAAGCTCGCGGCAACGCCCCCCGACGAGTCAGGCCACGCTCAAGACGGTTGGCTCGTCCGCTGGATCAAGGCCCGCTATGAACCTTCGCTGCGATTCGCCCTTCGACTTCGCGGCCTGGTACTCGGCGGCGCCGCGGTCGCGACGGTCGCGGCTTTGCTTCTAGGAAGGACCTTCGGGACGTCGTTCCTGCCGGAATTCAATGAAGGGTCATTCAGCGTGTTCCTCATGGCCCCTCCGGGTACATCATTGCAAGAGAGCAACCGCGTGGCCAACAGCATCGAAACGCGACTGGCCCAGATCGAGGGTGTGCGAAGCGTCACCCGGCGCACCGGCAGGGCGGAACGGGACGAACACGCCGAACCCGTCAGCAGCAGCGAACTGGACGTGACGCTCCTGCCTAGCGCAGAAAAATCCGCCGTACGCGAGCAAATCGCCGCCTTTGCCGGCGCCGTTCCCGGCGTCACCGTTCAAGTCGGACAGCCCATCGAGCACCGGCTGTCGCACATCCTCTCCGGCACGCCGGCGGCCATCGCCATCAATGTTTTCGGCGAGGACCTGCCGACGCTTCGCACCCTCGCCCGGCAGATCGAGTCGGAACTGAAGTCGATCCCCGGGGCCCGTGACGTAACCGCTAATCGCGAAGTGCTCATCACCTCGCTGCCGATCCACTATCGTCACCAGGACCTGGCCGCCGTCGGCCTCTCGCCCGCCGACGCCGCCGAACAAGTGCAGGCCGCCGTCTACGGGGAAGTCGTCGCCGAAATCAACCGCGGTGTCCGACGATATGACATGGTCGTGCGACTCGCCGAAGAGGATCGCCAGCGCGTGGACCAGTTGAAATCGCTGATGCTTGTGGGCCGGGGCGGGGCCGTGGTCAAGCTCGGCGACGTGTCCGACATCGGCCCGGAACGCACCAGCAACCTCATCGCCCGGGAAAACGCCCAGCGCAAGGCCGTGATCTCTTGCAACGTCGCCGACGGTTACAACCTCGGCGACCTCGTCGAGCAGGTGCGGGCCCGCGTCGAGCCGATTGTGCAGCAGGTTGGTTATACGGTCCACTTTGGAGGACAGTTCGAGGCCCAACAATCCGCCAGCCGCACAATCCTCGTGGCCGGCGTGGGCGTCGTCGTCGTCATGTTGATGCTGCTGCAACTCTCCACGGGATCGCTCAAGGCCGCCGTACTCGTCCTGGTCAACTTGCCACTCGCCATCATCGGCGGCATCGCGGCCATCTATCTCACCGAATCGCCCTCCTTGTGGACGAACACGATGGCCCTGTTCGGACTCTCATCGTCGCTCTACCAGGCGCCGGTGGTGTCCATCGCCAGCATGGTCGGGTTCATCACGCTGTTCGGGATCGCGGTCCGCAACGGCATCCTGCTGGTCAACCACTATCAGCACGTGATGCAAGTCGAGAACGCACCCGTCGGGGAAGCCATCGTTCGCGGCTCGATGGAGCGATTGGTTCCCATCCTGATGACGGCTCTTTGCGCCGCCCTGGGCCTGGTCCCGCTGGCGCTCGCCTCCGGTCGTCCCGGGAGTGAGTTGCTGGCCCCCCTCGCCATCGTCGTGCTCGGCGGCCTCATCACTTCAACTTTTCTGAACCTCGTCGTCGTGCCGGCCGGCTACTCGCTGGTCTTTGATCGAACACCAAAACCCGAGTCGCCTGATTCCCGCGGCGTCGTCGGTCGACTCGTCGAAACATTGACTCGCCGCAAAGTATTGCCCACAAAAGGAGCTTGAATCATGCATCGTGCCGTGTTTGCTTTGATCGTATCGACCGCTTTGCTGGCGTCCGGTTGCGATCAGAAGTCCGATACGCCGAACGCCGGAAGCGCGTCAGCACCCGCAGCCAACACGCAGACTCCATCGCCCGCCGCCAACAAGCAATCGCAACCGCCTGCGGCAAGCAAAGGCACCGAGTCCGCCAAGGGCCCCGGTCACGGCGGCGCGGTAATCGAGTTGGGCGAAACGACGCTCGACGGCGTGACGGTCCGGGCCTCGCGCGACCAGGGCGAGATCAAACCCGGCGGCGATTCTCCGATCGACATCTGGCTCGACGGCGGACTGGGCAACGCCGCCGCCGTGCGCTTCTGGGTCGGCACCCAGGACGGCAACGGCTCGATCAAAGCCAAAGCCGCCGTTGAAGACGCCCACTGGCACACCCACGCCGAAGTCCCCGACCCGCTGCCGGCTGACAGCAAATTGTGGGTCGAGATCGAAGCGAAGAACGGAAAAAAGGCCACGGTTTCATTTGATTTAAATAAGTGAAATCCACTGGTACACGACTCTGATCGGCGGCGACTCACTACACCCCAAAGATGAGGACTGTAGGCTATCGCAGAGGCAAGACCATCCGGGCGCCCGCGACGGGCGTTGGGGGTAACGCTGGCGGCCCATCTTCCGCCACCATCGCTTGATGCGCGCCGCCGCGAATCGCGCCGTATCGTGATCGATGCCCACGCTCACCCAGCCTTATTATCATACTTGTACGATCGGATGTCCGATGCCCTGATCGCAAGTGCGGAGCCGTGCATGACTCAATTCCTCGGACGTGCCGAGCATTTCGCGAACGTCTTTCATGACGAGGCGCAGTCCACCGGGGAGAAAATACGCCTCGACCACGAGCGGGCGATGGCCACCTACGACGTCGACGATCTCGTGGAAATCGGCTTGGCCGTGATGGAAATCTGGTTCCGCCGTGTCGAGACCTGGCACAGCGAGGTCTCAAAAGACGCCCGAAACTACGACGAACGCGTTCACGAGGTCATTCAGCGCGTCGAGTCGCTCCTGATTGAGGCCGCGGACGGCTGCATGGTTTGTATTGAGACCGTCGAAGGCTGGGGCTACGAAGTGAAGGAAAAAGCCCGTATCCTCGAACTTTCGTCGCGGCTCAAATCCTGCGCCGCGGAAATCAGCCCCGAATTCCAGCGGACCACCCTGCGAAAACACTTCGATCAGGCCGTTGAGGACTACCGCCGGGGCGACGTCGAACTCTGCCGGAACAATTGGAACTAGCGCATCGGTGCCCCACTCGTCGCGCGTACGTGTTTGGCTTCGTTGTGGATCTCCTGCCCCAGGCAGGCCTGAATGTAGCCCCGTGTTTCACAGGATTTCGCATGAAGTTTTCAACTCACAGCCCTCCTGAGTGCCAGCCGGGCATGGTACAGGATCAATTTGGCACCGATCCAACAACGAACGCGAGGAAGGGTTCGAACCCACGCGGGCAAGGGT
>JABFSN010000042.1 GCA_013140575.1 Phycisphaerales bacterium
TGAGAGAACTCGGACTGCCTTCGCTATCCGTTCGTTGACCGCTCAACCCCATCGAACCGCCGTGTACGGACCCGTACGCACGGTGGTGTGACAGGGACAGCCCGCGAGGGCTTACCTATGTCGATTGGGCGATTCATTGAACGCGCCGCGGTGAATCGCCTGGGCGCGGAGCCCTACGCCGACGTCAAAACGTGCGCGGACAATTCCGCCCGCCGGCCGATCCACCGCCGCAACGAGGCCGCATCAATGGGGACGTTGCCGAGACGGGCGATTTCGAGAGCGGCGGCGCCGTTGCCGAGGTACGCGGCGAGATTGAGGTCGCCGCCGGCGGCCAGAGCCAGCGAGGCGGCGGCGAGCAACGCATCGCCCGCGCCCAAGCGGTCAATGACGCGGTCGGCGAACGTGGGCAGATGCTCGCTGAGCAGGCGGGCGTTCCATTGCGGGTCGGTGGGATCCTGGGTTGGCCGATCGAATGCGACCAGTCCTTTTTTTTCCAAAGTGACAAACAAATGCCGGGCATGGGTGCGCCGCAACAGGTGGTGGGCGGCCGCGGACAGGCCGCTTTCGTAATCGTTGAGATTTGTGCGCAACTCGCGTTCAGTGGGACTTAACAAGTCGGCCTCTTGGAATTCCAGAAGGTTGGCCCGCGGACCGCTGACGTCGGCGGTGATGACCGGCACGGTCCTGCGGAGCGCCGGCAGGACGCGCTGCAGGAATCCGCCGGTGATCACGCCGTAGCCGAAATCGCAGAAGATGATCAGGTCGGTGGCGGGCGCGTTCTCGCGGAGCACGTCGACGGCCTTGCGCTCGGCGACGGAATCGAGCGGAATGTGTTCGGCCGACTCGACCTTCAGGAGCTTGGTGTCGTCGACCAGGAATCGGGTTTTTTCGATCAACTGGGGACGGCAGCGGATCAGGTGCGATCGAACTCCTTCGCGGTCAAGCGTTTCAGTGACGCGCTCAGAAGGCTCGTCGCCGGCGACGGCGCTCAGCAGGAAGGCATCGGCGCCGAGGGCGGCGACGTGTCGGGCGACGATGGCCGCCCCGCCGACGTAGACCTGCTCGTCGAGTCGCTTGAGGGCCATCATGGGCGCTTCGCTGGCCACGCTGAGCGCGTCGCAGAACACGTAGCGATCCATGACGATGTCGCCGACGACAATGACGCGCAGGCCTGCGAACCGGTCCATGACCGCGCCCAGCGTTTCACGGTTGATCCCGTGACGCTCGCATACCACGCACAAGCGGTGGTGCTCGATTGCGGGGTCCTGCGGAATGGCGTCGATCAGGCGGGTGGACGAAAACACGATCTCGCCGCTGGAGAAGAGGACGCGGCCGCCGTGTTTTTCGACAATGGTCTTTTCGCGGAGGAAGCCGGGATCGTGCGACTGGTCGTATTCGCGGCCCTTGACGTAGATGGTCGGCTTCACGGCGTCGAGGATGCGTTCGGCGGTGGGGTGGGGATCGATGCAGACCAGATCGACGCATTCGAGGGCGGCGAGGCTTTCGGCGCGCAGTTCCTGGGGAATGTAGGGTCGCTGGGTTCCCTTGCCGATGTCGGCGTCGCCGGTGAGGGTCACGATCAACAGGTCGCCCTGGCGGCGGGCGAATTCGAGGTAGCGGATGTGCCCCGGATGAACGATGTCGAAGCAGCCGTGGCACTGGACGATGGTCCGGCCGTTGCGGCGGGCGCTGTCGGCCAGCTCGACCAGCGCGTCGGGGTCGACGATCTTGTGCTGAAAGCTCAAATGGGCGGCGGCGGGTCGGGTCATGGGAATCTCATTCGGGGGCCGCGCATGGAATCACCCGCATATCGGCATTACGAAATGGGCGGCTGGACGGAAACCGGGTAACCCGTTCACGTTTGCAATTCCGCGACCCGTACCTATCATGGCCGGGAGCGGCGCGGGCATGTGTTTGGCGTTGGGAATTCAGCATTAGAGCCTCGGGCGCAGGGTGCCGTCGAATCCACAATTACCGGGCTTGCGCCCGGTGCTCTGAATTGGGCGGTAGCCGTGAAACGCCGACCGGCGCGGCCGGATCGGCCCGGTCGTCCGGGGGTCGTCTCGTCGTGCCGTCGGACCCGGCTTGATCCCATCGGATGATTCCATGCTTTCGACGTTGCAGTGGTACATTTTCCGGGAGATGGGCAAGACATTTCTGTTGACGTCGATCGCGTTGACGACCGTGCTGGGATTCGGCGGAGGGGTGATGAACCTGGTCGAGGTGGACCGGGTGTCGCCGGGGCAATTGCTGGGGCTGGCGCTGATCGTGCTGCCGGTCGCGGGCACGCTGACGCTGCCGGTGGCGGCGTTGTACAGCGCGACGGTGACCTACGGGCGGATGAGCGCGGACAACGAGTTTCTGGCGTGCCGGGCGAGCGGAATCAACCTGGGACGATTGTTCGCGGCGCCGATGGTGATCAGCGTCTTATCCGGGGCGGGCACGTTCTATTTCGTCAATTACATGATCCCCGGATTGATCCACGACTTGAACACGTTCGCGCGCGCGGGGGTTCAGCAATACGTCGAGCAGCAGATCCGCTCGCCGGAGCGATTGACGATGCCCGGCGGACGATTCCGGCTGTACGCGGATGCGCCGTCGCACCTGGCCGACGACCGTCAAACGCTGGTGTTGGGCGGTGTGGCCGTTCTGGAAGTGGGGGAGCGTGAATGGCGTTCGGTGGGGGCGGCGGAACGGATTGAACTGCGGTTTGAGGATGCGAACACGGAACGACCGGTTTTGGCCGGCGAGGTGTTCGGGCTGACCTATTTCAACCGCGAAAAGGGCCAGTGGATCCGGGAGGTCGGGCGGCAGAGCATCGGTCGAAACGAAATTCCGCTGACCATCCGGCCCCGGGTCAAGTGGCTGACGTTGACGAAATTAATGGAATACGGGGCGAATCCGGCGGAATGGCCGCGGGTACGGGAGATCATCGACAACGGACGGACGGAATGGGCGTGCCAGCGGTTTCACGAGGCGGTGTACGACGAGTTCGTCGGGAATCACAGCGTGGTGCTGCCGGCGGCGGACGCGGTGGTGACGATTCAGGCGGCCGAGGTCCGGCGGGACATGGAACGCGACGGACGGGTTTTGTTTTTTGATGTCACCGCGACGGAAGCGCGGGGCGGGGCGTCGCGGCGCATTCATGGGCGCGAGGCCCAATTCCATGCCGCCCGGCGGGACGACGGCGCGATCGTGCAAGGCGAGCTGGTGATCACCGGCGATGTGGAAGTCACGTATCCGGATTCGTCGATTCAGCCGGCGCGGGGAGGCCGGGAACGGCTGTCCGGGTTTGCGCTCCCGGTGTCGATCCCGGCGGCGGACGGGTCCACGGATTCCGGGTTTCTGGAGGAGGAAGTGCCGGCGGAGAAGTTGCCGACGGTCGCGGCCATCCAACACAAAGCGCGACAGGAACGGGACCTGTTCGTTCGGCAGGTGACCGCGGAGTTCCATTCCCGTCTGGCGTTCAGCGCCAGCGCGCTGGCGTTGGTGCTGCTGGGAGCGGCGTTGGGCGTTCTGTTGCGCGGAGCCAACGTGCTGGTCGCGTTCGGGATCAGTTTCGTGCCGGCGATGATGGTGACGGTGATGAACATCATGGGTCGGCAATTAGCCGAGAAGGCCGACACCGGCACGGTCGGTTTGTTGGTGTTGTGGGGCGCCATCGGCGCCGTCGTAGTCGCGGACGGGTGGCTGATCGCGCGGGTGATTCGACGATGACGACGCTGGATCGTTACATCGTGCGGCAGTTGGGCGTCGATTATGCGATCGCGCTGACGGTGATGATGAGCCTGTACGTGGTGCTGGACCTGTTTTTCAACATCGACGAGTTCACGGAGGTTTCGAGTTCGTGGACGGCGGTGCTCGGTGATATAGCCAGCTATTACGGAAGCCATGCGTTTCTTTATTTTTCGCAGCTATCCGGCGTCATTACGCTGTTCGCGTGTCTGACCACGCTGGCCCGCATGCGGCGGGGCAACGAGTTGACGGCGGTGCTGTCGTCCGGCGTCAGTCTGTATCGGGTGGCCGTTCCGATCGTGGTGTTCGGTCTGGGGACGTCGCTGTTGTGGTACGTCGACACGGAGACGATTTTGCCGCGGCTGGCCCACCACCTGGCGCGCTCGCACGAGGACGCACGGGGCCGGGCGGCGCGGGGCATCTGGTTCGTGCGCGACGGGGAAACGGCGCTGTTGTCGGCGATGGAATTCGTGCCGGCGCGCGGGTGGATGCGGCAGCCGCTGGTGTTGTTTCGCGACGAGAATGGACGGGCGACGAGACTGCTGGAGGCGCAGGAGGCGTCGTGGAAGGCGGTGGAAGGTCACCCGGCCGGCGGCGTCTGGCGATTGGAACAGGGGCTGGAACGGCGGCTGGACGCGGTATCGGGCGACAGCATCCGACCGTCGGACGTGCCCGACACTTCGGCGGTCGAGTATTACGAAAGTCGACTGGGGCCGCGGTCGATTGAAGCCCGACAGGCGCAACAATGGCTCAAGTTTTCATCGACGCGGGAACTGTCGCGCTTGGCGGACGAGGATCCGACGCTGGTGGGGCGCGTGCGGCAGGTCCGGCATTCACGATTCGCGACGCCGCTGGTGCACATGTTGATGCTGTTGCTGGGCGTTCCGTTTTTTCTGAGCCGGGAACCTGCCAACGTGCTGGCCGACGCCGGGAAGTGCGTCGCGACCTGCGGGTTGTGTTTTCTGTTGTCGTTTTCGTCGGAACATTTCGTCGTGGGCACGACGCTGTCGGCGCTGCCGGCGTGGTTGCCGTTGATCGCCTTCTCGCCGGTGGCGGTGGTTTTGATCGATCGGATACGAACGTGACACGGCCGCGGAGGACGAACGTCCGGTGGACGACGTGCGTGGGTGCATTACCGGGCCGGGATTGAGCCCGAGGTCGGTTCGGACGGACTGCCGTGGAATCGAAATCGGACCAAGCGTTTGGACCACGGGCCGTGGACTGTTTGGTTTCGCCGTTGCGGCAAGCCCGGCTAAATAAGAACACACAAAAGGGAAACCGGGTTTCGTCCGCCCTCCGGGCGGGAGTTGGACAGGGGCTGTCGTCCAGGGACTGAAGTCCCTGGCTAAGATCGTGCGCCCTGCGGGCGAAGAAAAACGCGCCAGGATGGAATCGGTTTCCCTATTCTGTGGTTCTATTTAGAATAGGGGTCGGAACTCGCGAAGACGACCGGGGCGTCGCGATTCCATTCGGTTCCGAGGGGGGGCTTCATTTCCACGAACGGCACGGGTCAATGGGGCGTCGAGACAGACATGTTCTGATCGCGTCGGCGATCGTGCCGGTCGTTTCGTTTTACACGGCGGTGCAGGCCGACCCGTTGTTGTACGTCCCCATCGCGGCGATCGAGGCCGCGAGCCTCGACGCGGCGATCCGCGCGACGGCGGCCGCGGCGGAACTGGAATGGCGGATGTCGGAAGCGGCGTGGGGGTTGCGCCTGGACGACGTCGGGTTGGCATCATTGTTTCCGGGCAAGTCTGATGATGCCCCATTCCCGTGGATGCGCGACCTCGACGATACCGGAGCCGCGATGGTTCGCGAAGCCGGCGGATCACGCAGGCCCGACCGCGACATGAATGTTCTGCCGTCGGATCTGTTCAACCCACCGGGCGATTCGATCCGATCGGCGGACGGGATGGTCACCATCGACGTTTATTTCCTGAACAAATCGATCGACGACGGGGAGCGGCTGAAACGCGACGTGCCCACGGGAGACGATGCCGCGCTGGCATCGGTTCTGCAGCGGCGCTCCGGGCAATGGGAGCTGGGCGGCGGAGATTCCGACAGCCTGGGGGGCTTGTTGGCGATGCGCGGCGCCCCGTCCGACGCGCGCGTTCGAGCCTATCGACCGTTGGAAAACACGTACTACCTCGACTGGCCATGGGTGCAGCGCGAAGGGCGCAACGTGTTTTTTCTGTTGTTCGGACCGCCGTCGTTCGTGCTGGGCATCGTGATGACGATCTACATCATCACACGGGCGACGCGCCGAGTGCGATAGGATGCGCGACGGCTGGGGCGACAGAATTGCCGGCGCGAGTCGGGGGACGAATCCGAACGGGTTCGCAACGATTCCATGTGCGGGGGCCGATTACGTGCGGCCCGCGACTTGCCGGGCGAGTTTTGAACGCGGCCCCACACGAAGACATCGGACCCCGTCGTCGGATCACGCCGTGGATGTTCGCGAGGCGTAGCGAACGGCGCGGCGTGCGGCGACCGTTGCGTGCGCATCGAAAACCCCGAAATGATTCAGGGTGGCGGCGTTTACCCCGACGTCGGCCAAATATTTCATGGTTCGGACCAGATAGGCGGGATCGCGATCCGGCGACCCGGATGAGGAAATCATTGCCTCGCAGCCGCAAACCCCGCGGCAACGATGAATCAAGTCCGACCAATCGGGCGCACCGCCGTCGGACCGCGGCGAACGGGCGATGACGTTGAAGGTCGACAGCGGCCTTGTATCCGCGCGCGTCCACGCGGCCGGATCGAACGAGTCGTCGACGGTGACCGCCATGTCGCATTCCGCGCCGGTCAACAACGATCGGATAAAATCAACGTGCGCGGACCGTTGATTCTGCAGGTATTGCAGCAGGTCGGCGTTCCCGCCCAACCAGTCATCCAACGTGACCCCGGCGGTCGGGCCGGCGTCGATGGCCGATGCCAGCCGGGATTGCGCGACGCGACGGGCGGCGTCCACGTCCACGCCGCCGGCCGCAGCCGATTGAGCGCACGATGGGCAAAAGCAAACGCCGAACAATTCACGGGCCGCCGTGCCCAGCCCGTCGACGTCGCGGAGGTTGTCGAGGAGGTCGGTGTCGAAGGGACGTTCCAAGCCCCGCAACACGATCCCCCGGACCCCGTCGCGATCCGCCAGGTCCGCGATCAGCGCACGGAGCAGCGCGGCCACGTCCGGGTGATTCACGCACGCACTACGCGGCGACACATCACCGCAGGCCGATTGCGTGGCAATCGACGGATCGCGCGCCGCCAGGCGACCGATCCATCGGGTATCGATCAGGGCGCGGACGGAAAGTTCACGACGTCCGGCCGCCATCAGGATACGCGTGAAGGCGTCGCGCGAACCGCTCCCGTGGGCCGGCCGAGGCTTGCATCGCGTGCGGGCGTAACGATCGGCATTGGGTTTGAAATACAGACCGCCGCCGGACCGAACGATGCGCTGGCCGGTTCCATCGCCCCGGCGCAGCGCCGCCGTGGGCCGGCCGGCCGCGACCACGGTAACCCCGTCCGCGCCGATTCGTCCGGCGATGCGATCGAGCGACTCGTCGATTCCGCCGAATTCCATCTCGCCCGGATCGCACAGTACATGAACGGAGAACATGGGCGTCGATGGTAATGCCGGCGTGGAATCAGGACCAGCGTTGTTGTGCAGCTCCGCCGATGCGTGCCGGAGTCAAATCGGATAGTCGATCGACGATTAAATGGGCACGATTCAGGTGCTCGCGAGGATGTTCGCTGGCGACGGCGATGGCGGTCATGCCCGCGTTCAGGGCGGCCGCGATGCCCGCCGGAGCGTCCTCGATGACGGCGCAACGTGCGGCGCTGACGCCCAATCGTTCGGCGCCGAGGAGAAACACCTGCGGATCGGGCTTCCCTGCGGAAACGTCCTGACCGGAGACCACCACGCTTATTTCGGTTTCGATCCGCAAAGCGGCGACGGCCAATGCGATGTTTTTCGGATGGCCCGACGAGCCGATGGCGCATTTCATTCCGGCGCGGTGGCAGGCGCGAACCAGCCCGGTCGCCCCCACGAAAATCGGGACGCGGTCGGCGATCAGTTCACGGTAATAGGCTTCCTTGCGTTCGCTCCATTCATGCATGCGTTCAGGATCGTTCCCGGGGCCGAACAACATGGGGATGACATCACGGTTTTGCCGACCGAATGTGGACTTGAACTGGTCGTCGGTAATGGCGATGCCAAGTTCCATCGCCAGCCGTCGCCAGCTTTCAAGATGGGCCGGTCCCGAGTCAATCAGAACGCCGTCGAGGTCGAACAGCACTGCGTCGATCGCGGATTTGTTCATCGTGCTGCACTGCTCGATTCGACAAGTGCATCCAGACAACGCCGTTCGTAAAATGGTATAGAGTCGTTCAACGCGGCGCTCCGCTGGAGCCGTCGGGCGTCGAATCGAAGACCAGGAAAACCACGCCGCTGGGACGAAATGAATAACGCGGGTCGCGAAGATGGGGGTTGAGCGCAGAAGAATCGTCGGTTCCGGAATACAGGCGGCCGGCGGCGATGGCTTCGTTGCGCGCGGCGGGCTCATCGAGGCGGAATTCATCGGGCAACCAGGTTTGATAGGTGTGCGCGGAGACGATCTGCACGTCGCGCCGCAATTCCTCGTCGATCTGAAGATACAGTATGGGCGGCATCAACGTCGAGTCGACGGCCAGGACGACGTTGGACGGAATATCGCGCAAGACATCGCGGGCAAACCGTTGGGCGCCGTCGTCGCCGTTACGCCAGGGTTTCAGGAACCAGTCGAGCGAGTCACGGTGCGGAATAAAGCGGGTCGGCACAACAGTCGATTCGGGCCAATAGCGCCGCAAGAAGTGGGGCGTGGCGGAATAAACGAGTATTGCCGGACAGGCCAGGGCGATGAGCGCGGCCGTGGGCACGATTCCCGCCGGGCGCGCCTCACAGAACTCGTCCAGACCGACGGCTGCAAAAAGAAGCAGCAGAATCAACATCTGCGCCATAAATGTGTGCTGATCCGGCACATTGTAGCGCGCGACGAACAATCCCTGAAATAGCAGAGCCATAGAGACAAATAACATCATGCGGCGATCCGCGCGACGCCACAGGTGCGCGCATCCCGTAACGGCGCAGAAAATCAGGGGCGTCGGAAAGCTATAAACCGTATACGCGACCGTCCGCAGAAACAGGCGCGGCAATGACCCGGTGTTGAAAACGGCAAATGCGAATCGCCCGGCGAGCATGTCGCTTAACGCCGCGGTCGCGGAACCTGTGGCGGTCGAGGTCTTGATGAATAACCAGACCAACGGTGCGGCGCCGACGACCCACGCGGCGATCCCCATCGCGATGTCGCGTCCGCCGACGGGCGTCTCCCGCCGGTTATGGGCGAATAGCATAACGACGTACGCCGGGCAGGTCAGCACAGCCATGTTGTGAGTGGCGGCGCCAAGGCCATTCAAGAAAAACGCGAGGCATAAAAGTGCCCGTTCCCCACGTTTCAGAAACAGAATGATAACAATTAGTTCGAAAGTAAACAATGCGGATGAAAGGGTCATGACTTCAGGAACAGCGGCCAGACTCCAGATGGAGTGCGAGAACATCGACAGTATCGTCGCCGCGACGACGGCCCGTCGAGTTCGGCATAGAAGCGTTAGAATACAAGCCACGTTGCCGATCGTCACGGCGCCGGCGAAAGCCGACAGCAGTGTGGCCGCACGGTGCGGTTCCACGCCCAGTCGGGTCAATGCCGACGCCATTACGTAAAACGGTATATGGGAACGTGACGGATCATCCGGGTCATGAATTATTCCGGACAGCACGCGGACTTGCACGTTCCCCGAATCGCCCCACGCGAGACCGGGAATGGCCGTTGCGTAATACAGAACGCCGGCGACAACCGTGGTGACCAGATGAATCAACACCGGGTGAAACGGGCGGCGCGGGAATGCCCTGCCACGGTCCACTGCTGCACGGATGTCGGAGCGTTTAACGGGTGCAGTCAAACCACGAATCCAGAGTGCGACCAAACGGCACGGCTGTTGCGAAACCGCGGCGTCCCTGAAATATCAGCAAACGAACCGCAACGGGATTGGCAAATCGTACGGCCACAATTATGCGACGCCAATGTTTTCATTTCGAATCATTCGTCGGAACAGGATTGCAAAACGCCTTCGTACACGCGAATGTGCTGTTCGAACATCGCGGTGTGCGAAAAATGGTCGCGAATGCGCCTGACCGCCGCGCTCGACAACCGCGCGCGCAGCGCGGCGTCGCGGCGAATCCGAATCATTGCTTCGGCGAGGGCGCGGGGGTCGCGCGCCGGCGCCAGGATCGCCTCATGATCGTCTCGGGCAACCTCGGGAATGCCGCCTGCGTCGGTCGCGATGACCGGTTTGCCGAGGGCCATGGCCTCCATCAGCGCCCGGGGCATGCCCTCACTAGACGACGGCAGAACAAATGCGTCGCACGAGCGCACGTGGTCGCGGACGTCCTGGAGCGGAGCGATGAAGCGGACACGACCGATCAAGTTCTTTTCGCGGACGCGGTCCCATACGTCGGCCTGCAATCGCCCGGCGCCGATGAAAACAAATCCGACGTCGGCGAGTTCGTCACCGGCCAGCACAATGGCGTCGAGAAGGTTGGCGTGATCCTTTTCGGCGCGGAAGCTGGCCACGGTCGCGAACAGAAAACCCCCGGGCAGACCGAGCGCGTCCCGCGGCGGGGGTGCGACACCGGTCTGAAAATAGGACACGTCAATGCCGTTGGGAATCACCCGAATCCGATGCGCGGGGGTGCCGACCAGTGCCATGCGCCGCGCCGCGACGGCCTGCGCGTTGCAGATGATCATGTCGAGCCGATGTTCCGTTCGACGATCAAGAAAGGCCTGCACGCCCGTGCGCTGTTGGTCCAGTCCGCGAACGCCGGTCACATGGTGCACAATTCCGACTCGCCGCTGCATCAGCCGGACCGCCAGACTGGCGCGCAAACCGTAGGTCTGCACAATGTCGAATCGATTCGACCGCAAATAGTGACCGACGACGCCCATCCATTTCCATCCGATTCGATACGTGCCGGCTCGTAGCGGCGCAAACGGAATACCGGCTGCACGCGCCGGCGCGTCGGCGGTACTGTCGGTCCACGCATTGGCGAGTACGGCATGGTGCCCGCGTTCGTTCAATCCCTTGACCAGCGAAATAGCGAAGGTCTCCGTGCCGCCGACGTGTCCGTGTGCCAATAACTGGAGGATCCTCATTCGATTAACGTGGTCGCAGGCATAACCACTTCCAGCGGCTCGAACGGCACGGTGCATGGCGAATCATCACCATGCAAAGGATCCGCGCAGGGGCAGCGTCTGTTCCAGTTCCGCCTGTGGCGACGGCATCGGCAGTCGGCAGCGACTCAATTGTTCGCCGTAGAGGTCCAGTATGCGTCGGCAGACCACGCGTTCATCGAATTCGCGTCGCGCCCGCTCCCGCCCGGCATTGCCCATTCGCCGTCGCAAATCGCCGTCGTCCAGAAGCAGACCAATGGCGCCCGCCAATGCGGCCGGATCGCGAGTCGGAACCAGCAGTCCGTTTTCGCCATGCGCCACGACTTCGCGGCACCCGCGAATGTCCGTGGCCACAATCGGCAGCCCCATGGCCGCGGCTTCGATGACGGAACGCGGAACGCCCTCCCGCCAACTGGGCAGGACGAAAACGTCCATACAAGCCAGCAACTCGTCCACGTCATCGCGCGGTCCCAGCCAGGTGACACAGTCGGTCAGTCCGAATTCGCGATGGGCGTCCGCGGCCAAATGACCGGCGCGGCGCACGTCGAGCGGTCCAATCGCGACCAGATGAAAATCAGCTCGCTCGGCGCGTAATCGGCGAAGTGCCTCGTAGAGATCCCGAAACCCCTTGTCGATTACCAGCCGCGCGGTGATTCCAAGCACCACGGTCCTGGCGGGTATTCCGATTTCCGCCCGCTTCCTCGTGCGAAACGACTCGTCGAAGCGGCCACCGTCAAATCGCTCCAGGTCGATGCCGTTGCCCAACAGTTGAATGGCATCGGGTCGACAGATGCCCAAGCGAACGGCCGTGTGGATATCCTCCGCGCTCTGGCTGAGTGTCAGATGCGCGCATCGCCCGCCGATCCAGGCCAGGGCCATGTAAAACCGACGGGTCCACCGGGGCATTTCGTCGTGAAAATAAAAGCCGTGCAGCGTGTTCACGATGACCGGAACGCGGGCCAGACGGGCGGCGAGCACGCCCAGCAAAGCGGCCTTTGGCGTGTGCGTGTGAACGATGGTGATTGTCTCGCGGCGCATGCTCTGAACCAGCCGCCACAACGCACCGACGTCGGCGATGGGCGTGATGGCCCGCCGCAGATCCACGGCAAAGTGGCGCACGCCCTGTTGTTCCAGCCATGCGGCGTTTGAACCGGCGGTCGACGCACACCGCACGTCGTATCCGGCGCAGCGCAGTGCGCGCAACTGCGGCCACAGCAACGCCACGATCGTCAAGTCGACCGCGGTAATGTGCAGAACCCGCGGCCGCGGGGCGTCGTGCGATGTTCCGGCGGGGCGCGCCGGCGAATGCGCACTCGCTTCTTCCGCCGGCGTCTCCGCAATCGTCAATCGGTCGTTCTGCATTCTTCAGTCAATCAAATCGCCATACAATTCGTCAAGTGACTCGACATTGCGTTCCATGCTGAAATGATTGAGTATCCGCGATCGCGCCGCGGCGCGCACCGAAACCAGCGTCTCAAATCGCGCTCGCACATCCTGAATCCTGTCGGCCAGTGCCGTTACGTCAATCCCCGCCGGAGGTCGAATCGCTCCCGTCGTGTGATCGTAAACGCGCCCGGGCAGCGTCTGCCCCGCGGGAAGGGTTCCGCGCAATTCCCTCGGAACGGGCTCCGTGCAGGGCACGAGAAACCCGTCCACGCCGTCGGTAATCAGTTCCGAGTTGCCGCCGACGCGCGACGCGATACAGACCATTCCATCCAGCATAGCCTCGTTCAGCGATATGCTCAATCCCTCGCTATACGATGTACACAAGTACGCGTGGGCCCTGCCGTGGTAGTCACGGGGCCGCGATTGAAAGCCCTCCATGTCCACCGCGTCTGCCAGGCCCCGCAGTCGAATGTGCGATTCGCAGGCCGCCCGCGCCGGTCCGTCGCCCACGACGATCAGCCGCGTGTCGCGCAATCCGCGATCGTGCAACAACCGCAAAGCCTGCACCTGTGCGCCCAAATTCTTGATCGCGACCAGCCGGCAGACGGTCAGGAGCGTAAACGGCGACAGCGACGGCGTCTGCATCGCGGCCTCGCGCCCGACGAGGTCGAGTCCGTGGTAGATCACTTTTCGCATCTGATAAATCGGTAACGCGTGTTCCCATACTGCGCGAATGGACTGGGAACTGAAGACAAATGCATCCGTCCGCGACAGCAAGGCACGTTCAATGAATCGCCATCGCGGGCCGAGACCGCCCATGCTGCCGCAATGAACAACGATTCTCGGCCGGGCCGTGCGCCCCAGCGCGACCCGCGTCCACAGGGCGGCAGTTGGATTATAGGCGTGAATGATGTGGGGTTGCAATTCGGCGACGGTGCGTCGCAGTGACCGCCAAAACGACCAACTAAACCGGGACGGTCGATCCAGCACGCGAACGGGAATGCACGCGTCGTGAAGGGGCTGCAATCCCGTGTCAGCGAGTCGACCACCGCGAAAGGCGCACAAGAAGTGCTCGTGCCGGCTGCCGTGTTGGGCAAGATGATGAAACAGGCCCAGGACGCTCGATTCCACCCCGCCGATTTCAAGGGAAGCCAGACAATGAAGAACTCGGCTCAACCGGTGTCCCTTTCATGCCGCGGTCGCGGTATTAGCCCGCGGATCTCGCCCAACGTGAATCGCCCGCCCAGCCACAGTGCGCCGCCCGCCACCATCGCGCCCGTCAGCCCTCTTGTCCAGTCGCCCTCGACCAGCAAGTGCGCCGCAATCCCGGAGACCAGGACGATGGCCTGGCATACCAGATAGATGGTCGGCAATGTCAGTCGTTCCGTGGTCGGCAGACGGGCGACGGCCATTGCCTGGACAACCGAACTGGCCCCGTGACCGGCGGCCTTGGCGAAGATGATCCCGGAAATGCCCCAGCGCTCGACAAAAATCAAAGTGAGCACTAATTGCACGATGGTCTGAAAGAGTTTGCTCAAGACCACGTGCCCCATTCGTTCGTACGCCATCAACGCCCGATTATTGACCGTGGTCAGGGAGTCGATGTTCATCGCGACGGCCAGCCACAAGAGGTACTGATGCGACGCAGCGCAGTTGTCGCCGAAAAGAGCGGCAAGTGGTTTGGAAAAAAACAGAATCACGATGGACAGGACGGCGAAGACGGAGGCGGAGTAACGGGCGACGCTTCGGTAACCGCGCGTGACGGCGGTTCCTGCGTCCTGCCCGATAAGCGCCGCCAGCGTTGCAAGCAGATAGTGGCCGAATTGCTGCATGGTTAATGGAATGATGCGTGCTATGTCATAGAGCGCCGCATAGACACCGAGCTGCGCCGTGCCAAAAAGGTGATTGATGATGTACTGGTCAATGGCCACGTAGGCAAAGGTGAATACCGTGTCCAGCCATGTCAGCACGCTGAACCGGGCGCACCCCGCGGGAATCGCCGGGCGGGCCTTCGGATTGAAGGTTTTGACCAGAACGGCCGCCGAGACCGCCGTGGTGATGATTGCGGCCACGGTGGCGATGACGCCAAACCACAGGAGCGGGTGGTCACGCATCCATCCCGACGCGGCCCACCACGTGAACGCGGCGCTGAGGGTGATGAGAATCAACTGGGTGCGCTGGACGATCGATGCCCACACGAACGACATATGTCCAATGACCGCGGAGGTCGCTAACGCCGAAAGCAGTGCGAACGGTATTAGTAGCAGGTAGACGATCCGCAGACCGGAATCAGTTGTTGCGTCAAGCGCCGTTTCGAGCAAACCGGGGAACAGCAGGAGCACCAGCACGGCCAGTGCCGCCCCCGACAGGACGTAGCGTAGGAATGCGCGAATCAAGCCGGAACGTTCCTCCGAAGTCTTCAGTTTCGGGTAGAACGTGGGGAAAATGTTGCTGCCGCCTGGATAGAAGAATGTCTGCACGGCCTGTTGGAATCGCAGGACCAGATTGTATTGTCCCAGAAGATGGGAGCTTGAGTCAATTCGCGTCAACAGGTAATTGCGAAGGAACGGCAACGGAAAGGCGAGTCCGGTGATAACCACCGCCCAGGCGACGCCGCGATGAGCACGCGCCGAAACCGAACGCCCGTCGTCCGCGGGCGTTGCGGCGCCGGCCGGTTCGAGGTCATGATTGGGATTCATGTGCAGACATCTTTCATGACCCGACGACGCAGGCCGCACCGCTACCGAATCCCGCCGTGACCGCGCAAACTCGAACGCGGCCGGACATCATAACGGACCATCGGCGAGTTCCCAGCGGCTGCCGGGCGCGCAACGCGGATGCACGGATGCACGAATAGAACGGTGCGGGGCTCGTGTTCCGTCACACCTAATTTTTCGGGGTGGCACGGGCAAGCGTACTCGCTTGCCCGCGATCTCCGACTTTCGGCCTCGACTGCGATTTCAACGCGCTGGCGGGTTTCACACGGACAACGGAGTACCGTTGTCCGTGCCACCCGACCCGAAACTTAATCTGCGTCACAACACTAGCGTTTTTCAACCGTCACCAGGCAGCGGAACGCGAGCCACCGGCCGAAAGGCGCCAGCCAGGATTCCACTCGCTCGACCGCGGCGACGGCCCACGACGGGATCAGGCTCGGGAATCCGAAACCGCCGCTCAACGGGTACAGCAGGAAGGACATGCGCCGTCGCTCGACGATCCGCAGGTCGGGGAATCGCGCTTCGAACCGCCACTTGTCCCGCCAGAAGAGAACGGTGGGAATGGCCGAATTGCTGTCCCACGCCCGGGCCGGGTCGTTGACCGGTTGATCCGCGGGCATTTCCAACGGCCGAACGCGGCCGTCCACCGGTTCAGGATGGATGAACTTGTATACCGGCCAACTCGCGGGGGACACGTAGGGTTCAATCATCACCATTCGCCCGCCCGGTTTCAGGACCCGCACCGCCGATTCGAAAAACCGTTGGGGGTAGGCCAGATGGTGCAGCACGTCGATCATGACCAGACTGCCCACCGACGCGCGTTTCAGGGGCAGGTCGCATGCGTCGGCCGCGAAATCGAGCCACGGACATGGCGTTACGTCAAACGACAAGATTGGGCGGGTGCGATCGAGCCCCTGTTGATACTCCTTGAAACAACCCGGTCCGCCGCCGATTTCGACGATGGGCCCGTCGAGTTCGGCCAGCCGGGCGCGGACGGCCGCGAAAAACTCGCGGTAAATGTCACGCAACAGCGGCTTCCGCCGCCAGACGTGGCGATGATCCGCCAACCTGGCGTCCACGCCGGCGGAGACAGCGTTCGCCGTGGGGCGCTCAGCGACGATTGACGTTGGCGAAACGGCGGCCGCAACCGTCATGTGCGTGGTTCCATCGGTTTGATCAACTAACGCATTTTCAGTTTGCGAAACGCGACCCAGCTCATTCGCCACAATCGCCAGCCGTCGCGAAACCGATGAATGCTGGTGTTGCCGTAGCGGCGCGGACCATAACGCACCGGAATCTCCAGGATTTTCTGGTCGGCGCGGGCGGCGCCAAAAATAAGGTCAAAATCCCCGAACGGGTCCATTTCTCCGAAATAGCGGCGGTTTGCGGCGATCACTTCGTACTGGCATCGCCACAGTGCCTTTGTACCACATAAAGTGTCACGGAAGCGTTGATTGAGCAACCAACTAAACAGCAGACTGAACATTTTGTTGGCCAGTTTGTTCAGCGGACGCATGGCCTGATCCTCGAGCGGGTAGACCAGGCGCGTGCCGTTGATGAGTTCGCCGCGGCCGGTGACGAGGGCGTCGTAGAATTTGTGCAATTCGTCGGGGACGACGGTCAGGTCGGCGTCGAGGATCATCAGGATGTCGCCGGTGGCGGCGGCGAAGCCGCGGCGGACGGCGTCGCCTTTTCCGCCGCGGCGGCCTTGGTGGACGAGGCGAATGTCGCGGTTTGGGTTGGTGTGGATCTGGTTTTCGATTTCCTGCACGGTGCCGTCGGTGCTGGCGCCGTCGACGAATATGATTTCGGTGTGCGACCCCAGTTCGGGCGTGTGACGCACGACGTCGGCGATGTTGCCGCGCTCGTCGTGGGTGGGCACGATGACGCTGCATTTGGGACGCATGGAACGATCGTGCAGACCCATCGGGCGGGCGACGAAAAACGTCACCAGCGCCAGCTTGTTGAACGGCCAGAATTTGGCGACGACGCGGTTCAGCGCGGCGGACAGCAGCGGTACGTTTTTGGGCAGCAACAGCTCGGCCGATTTGCGGACGACCTGGAAATCGGTCAACGACAGCAGGTTGACGATGTCGTCGGTCGACAGCCAGTTTCCCGACGAGGTTTTCCGGCGCTGTCCGATGCAGGAGGCGGCGGCCAACGCGGGTTCCCACAGGGCGTTGAAATAGGCGACCACCAGCCGCGTGCGTGAATGGCAGCAGCCGCGGAGGCGCTCGAACACGCGCTGCACGTCACGCATGTGGCCGACGGCGTTGCTGATGACCACGTAATCAAACGACTCGCCGGTGGCGAAGCGATCGTAGCGGTCGTTGATGATGTTCAGGCGCGGATGCCGGCGTTGGGCGTCGTGCGACAAGGCGCGACTGGGTTCGATGCCGACGCCGTACGATGGTTGCAGGTCGGCCAACAGATCGCCGGCGCCGCAGCCGATTTCCAGGACGCGGGCGCCCGCGGGGACGTGCAGTTTGAACAGACGGTGCAACTGTGCGTAGTAGTAGGCATTCCGGCGGCGCCATTTGCGTTCGGCGGCGAGCTCGGCGCATGGCGCGGGCGCATCCACGGTTGAGGTGAACACGGGGACGATCGGTCCCGCAAATGCAGGCGTCATCGTTGGTTCGGCGGCTGCGGACACGAACGGCGTCTCCGAATCCCGAGCGCGGGCGCTTTCCGGGGCCGACGCAAGGCGGTATGGGTTTATCGGTCATTGGACGGTTGAACTGATTCCGACGCGGCCGGCGTGTGCCGGGACAAGTAGGAGGAGATGGACAGGATTTACAAGATTAACAGGATTTTGGGGACATCGTGATGACATCGGCGTGCCCGGGATTCTGTTCGGTCGGCAGCCGATTACTTTCTTGATTTGTTCCGGTGATTTCGGGGCGGCGTTCGGTGGTTTGGGACGGGCGATTTTTCAGGAGGTCCGCCGGCGTCAGAACGCCCGATCCCCGTGTTGAGCCGGAAAGACACGCGTGGAACAAAGCCTTGCCAATCTGGTACACGGCGACGCCGGAATCTTGTCGGATCGGAGTGCCTGGCTTCGCGAGATCCTTCGCTGCGCTCAGGATGACACGGTCACGGCGATCAGGATGATACGGTCACCGTTGCAAGCGGTCCCCAGTTTGGGGATCCATTCAGCGAACGTCCGGGGCGTAGCGAGAAATCAAGGCGTCGGCGGAGCGGATGCCGTCGATGGCGGCGCTGATGATGCCTCCGGCGTAACCCGCGCCCTCGCCGATGGGGTAGACGTTGTCGAGGCCGATGGCGGTGCGGCGTTCCGGGTCGCGCACGATCCGTATCGGGGAACTGACCCGACTTTCCGGCGCGGTCACGATGGCATCGTCGCCCGCGAACCCCGGCATTTTTTCATTCAACACGGTCAGTGCATTCTGAACGGCCAACGCGACGTGCGGGGGCAGGATGGTACGAATGTCGCTCCATTGCCCGCCGAGCGGATAGCTGGTCGCCAGCATCCCGTCTGATGATTGCCCGGTCAGATAGTCCGACGCCCGCTGACAGGGGACACGGTAACTGCCGCGTGTCGCGTCGTAGGCGGCGCGCTCCCACATGGCCTGATACGATAGCCCGGCCAGCGGATCGCGATCGGCTCCGTCCGGTTGAACCGTAACAACCAGTCCGCTGTTGGCGAACGGTCCGTGGCGGCCGGCGCGGCTGGCGCCGTTGGTGGCGATCAGACCGGGTTGTTCCATGGTGGGCAGGATTTCGCCGCCGGGGCACATGCAGAAACTGTAGCAATCGCGTTCGCCGAGGGCGTGACGAGCGACGACGTGATATTCGGCCGACGGCAGGCGCCGGTCGGCCGCACAAGCGCCGTATTGCCAGCCGTCGACGACGGTCTGCGGGTGCTCGACACGCACGCCGAGTTGGAACGGCCGCGGTTCGATGCGGAATCCGCGATCGTGCAACAGCCGGATGGTGTCGCGGGCGGAATGTCCGATGGCGAGCATTAACGGGCCGACGGTCATGGGTTGACCGTTCACGGTGATGGATTGGACGCGGTCGTCCACGCGGAGCACGTCGTCGACGCAGGCGGCGAACCGGATGGCGCCGCCGTGGCGTTCGATGAATTCGCGAATTCGCCAGCAGATGGTGGGCAGGCGATCGCTGCCGATGTGCGGGCGGGCATCGATCATGACGTCGGGGTGGGCTCCGTGGCGATATAACCAGGCGCGGACGGTCTCGACCAGCGGGTCGTTCAGGCGCGTGTACAGTTTGCCGTCGCTGTAGGTGCCGGCGCCGCCCTCGCCGTACAGCAGGTTGGATTCCGGGTTGAATTCGCGATGGCGGTAGAACGTGTGCAGGACGTCGCGGTGACGGGTTCGCACCGGCTGACCGCGTTCCAGCACGATCGGCCGGTAGCCGAAATCAATCAACCGCAACGCGGCGAACATGCCCGCGGGTCCGAACCCGACGATGACCGGCTCGCGGCCGGCGGGTTCGCGGCCGGGAATGGGGTCGTGATCGTCGCGCGGGCGAATCACGGCAACGCGTCGGCCGTTCAGCCGTTTCACGACCGCATGTTCCTGCCGCGAACCGTCGCGAAGAGCCAATTCGACGTGGTAGACGAAATGCAGATCGTCGTGACGGCGGGCGTCAAGCGAACGGCGGACGGGGGCGTACGTGCCGATGGCCGACGCGGGCAGTTTCAGCCGTTTGGCCGCGACGTCGATCAGCCGTTCGGGCGGGTCATCCAGTTCCAGGCGCAGGTCGCGGATCAGCAAGGGCATGGGGCTGGCCTCGGCGGAAGCGATTCAAGGTTTTACGTCCCGCCGTCAGTTTAGGCGACTTGACGCTGATTGACCAACGGGATCGCGCGCCTCGCTCCCACGCACTCCGCCGCGCATTCGAAGCTGACCGGACGGGTGTCGATCACACGCCACGCATCGACCGCGAATCGACTCCCCCACCGCTGAAGCGGTGGGCCACCCGAGGAGACGAGCGGCGCGGGCCACTAGTGCTCCGTCGCACCTAATTCTTCGGGGTGGCACGGGCAAGCGTACTCGCTTGCCCGTGGTCTCCGACATTCGGCGTGGCCTGCGATTTCGACGTCCCGACCGATCGCACACGGACAACGGAGTACCGTTGTCCGTGCCACCCGACCCGAATCATTAGCTGCGACGGAACACTAGCCGTCGTTCACGGCGTCGATGAATGTGTTGAAATCGAACACGTCGACGTCGTTGTCGGCGTTGGCGTCGAACGGTCGGCAGTCGGGGCGGGCGGTGATGTCCGCCGCGGCGCATGATTGGAATGCCCGGAAATCGATCAGATCGACGTCGGCGTCGAAATCGACGTCCTGCGGCGGCGAAACCCACACGATGCGGTTCACCTTGTTCTGTTGCAACGAGGTGTAGTAGACGTCGCCGGTTTGCGGGTGGGTGGTGAACGCGGTCGGTCGGCCGGCGCCGGTCACAAACACCTCGATGGGCGGACCGGCGGCGACCGGGGCGGGAGCCTCGCCGATGTCGGCGGGATCGAGAACCCCGATCCAACTGGTGACGTAATCGGCGAACAGAAATCGCCCGCGGTATCGCGGCGGATAGCGTTCGCCGGTGTAAAAGACGCCCGCGATCGCGGCCCGGGCGAGGTGTCCGACGGGGGACGACTGGTGCGACTGGGTGTGATGAAACGACATGATCGGCGGCGTCACGGGACCGGGGTTGTCCGGCGTCTGGAGGGTGTCGCATCCGCTATGGGCCGGCGTCGCGTTGAGGTAATTGTCAAACGCGACCGGTCCCTCGTAACAAGGCCAGCCGAAATTCTCGCCGCCGTGGGCGACGTCGAATTCCTCCCATTTGGACTGCCCGACGTCGCCGGTCCAGATGGTCTCCGGCGTTTGCGACCCCGGCTGCAGGGTAAACCGAAATGGATTTCGCAGCCCCGACGCCCACACTTTCGAACGGTGGTCATCGGCGTTTCCGGTCCAATAGGGGTTGTCGGGCAGACCGCCCGCGGTTTCGGGATCGATGCGCCAGATTTTGCCGGCGGGGGCGTCGAGGTCCTGCGATCGGAATGCCCCGATGTCGTATTCCGGATCGAACAGCGGCGGCGAGAAGCAGATGGGGTCCATACCGCCGGGATCGGTTTCTTCCCAATGCGCGCCCTCGCCCATGCCCACGAACAGCGATCCATCGTTGGCGAACGCGATGGTGCCGACGGTGTGCGTGGTGTAGCAGTGAATGAACCCCTGCGATGGGACTTCACCGATCAGGATTTCGAGCGTGGTCAGGTCGGCCACGTTTCCGGTCACGTCGGGCTGCACGCGCAACAGCCGGCCGTAGGTCGGCGGAATCCCGGAGGGCGGGATGGGTGAGCCCGGGGGCGGCGCGGCCACGTGCACGAAGTAAATCCAGGGCGTGTCCGGGAAATCAGGATGAAAGGCGATGCCGACCAGGCCGCGGTCGATTAGGAAGTTGACCTCCGCGGAGATGTCGAGGAACGGGGTTGGAAGTAGTACCCTGTTCGCGGTGACGACGCGGACGCGGCCGGCTTTTTCGAGGATAAACAGGCGCCCGTCGGGCGCGAAGGCCATTCCCACCGGTTCGTCAAAACCGGAGACGTAGGATTGCAATTCAAAACCGGGGGGAAGTACGGCGGCGTGCACGCGCAGGGCGCCCGAAATGGAGGTAACGAGCGTCAGCAGCGCAATCGCCAAGCGGCAACGATTCGTTCCGTCGCACATGCTTCAATTCCCCGATGGATCGTAGAACCGGCTGTTGTTCCGTTTTCCCGGCCGGTCCCTATTGGTCGCCCCCGTCGTCCGGACAGGTCGGATTTGACGATTATAGCCGTCGATTCGGCCGACGACGAGGGTGCGACGGACGTTCGACAACGCCAAAACGGCGGACTACGCTACGGGCGGCATTCCGATAAGGCCCGGTCGGGCGGGTGATCGGGAGCATCCAACCACGACATCAGGAGGGCGTTGATGACCCCGCGACGACGGCGTCGGTTTTTGGGAATCACACGGATCACGGGCGTGATTGGTCTGTTGGCGGTCACGTCCGTTTCGGTGCGCGCGGAATTTCGCAACCCGGTGGCGATCAAGGGGGCGACGATCGTTTCGGCCGACGCTCCGCGGATCGAAAACGGGATCGTGCTGATCGTCGACGGCCGGATCGTGGAGGTCGGTCCGGATGTGGTCATTCCGCCGCACGCGGAGGTGATCGACGCGTCGGGGATGTTTGCCTATCCGGGTTTCATTTCGGCGCATGACCATCTCGGGATCACGGAAACGCCGCGCAGCGAGGAGGAGCGGCGGCGGCTGGAAGATGAAAACCCCGATCCGAAACAACGCGCGTTTTCGCGGACGCATTGGGCGCATCGCCGCGGCGTGCATTCGCAGTGGCGGGCCGAGGACGCATACACGGCAACGGAAGAACTGATCGACAAGTACCGCAAGATCGGGTTTACCACGATGTTGGTGGCGCCGCGGGGGGGCATTTTCGGCGGGACGAGCGCCGTGGTCAGCCTGATGGACGCGCCGTTGCGGCGTGTGATCAACGCGGTCAACGTTGCGCAACATGCCGGATTCAACACCGACGAGCCGGGCGAGTATCCGGAATCGTTGTTGGGCGTGTTCGCACTGTTTCGGCAGGTCTTGCTGGATACGGCGTGGTCGGTCGAGCAGGAGCGGTATTTCGAGCGGCATCCGCGGAAGGCGGATCGGCCGCCGGTTGATGCGGCGCTGCAAGCGCTGCGACCGGTGTTGAGCGGCGCGACGCGGGTGGTGTTCGCGGCCGACACGGAGCACGGCATTAACCGGGCGCTCAATCTGGCGAAGGAGTTCAATCTCCGCGCGGTAATCAGCGGGGCGAAGGAGGCGTACAAGGTGATCGACCGGCTGAAATCGACGCGCGTGCCGGTGATCGTCAGTCTGAAGTTCGAGGAGGAGCCGGAATACGGGAAAAAGAAGAAGGCGGATCGCGGCGGCAGAGCGCGGCGGGATCGGGGGGGCGAACCGTCGGACGTAAACCCGGACGATGATGCGGAAGGGAAGGAGCCGGGCGCGGCCGAATCGGCCGACGAAGATGAGGACAAACCGGATGACGATGAAAAGAAGGACAAGAAGAAACGCATTTACGAGCCGTTGAGGGTTCGGGAGGAACGGCGTCGGTTGTGGGAGGAGCACGCGACCAACGTGATCCGGCTGCACGAGGCCGGTGTGGCGTTTTCGTTCAGCACGCGGGATTTCGAGAAGCCGTCGGAATTTTTGGACAACCTGCGTCTGGTGATCGAACGGGGACTGCCGGCGGAGGCGGCGTTGCGGGCGTTGACGACGACGCCGGCCGATGTGCTGGGGCTGTCGGATCAGATCGGGCGGATTGAGGCGGGGGCGCTGGGCAATGTGGTGGTCATGTCCGGACCGTTCGAGAAGGAGAGCGCCAAGGTGAGGTTCGTGATCGTGGAAGGGCGCAAGACCGATTTCGACCGCGACCAAGACGACGAGAAGAAGGACGGCGGCGAAAAGAAGGGCGACAAGCCGGACGATGCGAAATCGGCGGAGGCATCGGTGAGCGAAACGCCCGACGATGACAAACCGGCGGAGAAGGACGAAAGCCCGGTGTTCGCGAGCGAGATCGAGGCCGATCGCGAACCGAAGACGAAAGCCGGCGGGAACGTGTTCATTCAGAACGCGACGCTCCTGCCCGTGTCGTCGGCGTCGCAAGCCAATACGTCGATCCTGATCGAGAACGGCAAGATCACGGCCATCGGATCGACGCTGACGGCGCCGGCGGGCACGACGGTGATCGACGCGACGGGCCTGTACGTCCTGCCGGGGATGATCGACGCGCATTCGCACATGGGCATTTCGGCGGTGAACGACGGACCGCACGCCATCAGCGCGGAGGTGCGGATCGGCGACCTGGTGTACAACGACACGCCGGCGATCTACCGGGCGCTGGCGGGCGGGGTGACGACGACGCACGCGATGCACGGGTCGGCGAATCCCATCGGCGGGCAAAACGTGATCTTCAAATTGAAATACCGCCGACCGGTCGAGGAGATGATCCTGCACGATGCGCCGCGGACGATCAAATTCGCGCTGGGCGAAAACGTCAAGCAGTCGAATGCGATGCGCATTCTTGGCAATCGGTTTCCGGCGGGGCGGATGGGGGTCGAGGCGGTGATCCGCGACGCGTTCACGGCCGGGCGGGGGTATCAGCGGGAATGGGATGAATACCGGGCGGCGTCGAACGCCGGACGCGACGTGTTGGCGCCGCGACGGGATCTGCGACTGGAGGCGATGGCCGACATTCTGCGCGGCGACCTGTGGATTCACTCGCATTGTTATCGAAGCGACGAGATTCTGCGGCTGATGCATGCGGCCGAGGATTTCGGCATTCGCATTGCGTGTTTGCAGCACGTTTTGGAGGGGTATCGCATTGCCCCGGAAATCGCGCGGCACGGGGCGAGCGCGTCGACGTTCGCGAACATGTGGGCGTACAAGGTGGAGGCGTACGGGGCGCTTCCGCATAACGCGGCGTTGATGACGGAGCATGGCATCGTGTCGTCGGTCAATTCCGATTCGGCGAATACGATCCGCTATCTGAATGTCGAGGCGGCCAAGTGCATCAAGTGGGGCGACCTCGACGAGGCGCAGGCGTTGCGGCTGGTGACGTTGAACCCGGCCATTCAATTGGGCATCGACAATCGTGTCGGCAGTCTGGAGGTCGGGAAAGACGGGGACGTGGCGATATTCAACGGTCATCCGTTGAATTCGTACGCGCGGAACGTGATGGCGCTGATCGAGGGGGAGGTGTTTTTCGAGTCGGAACCGGCGCCGCCGGCGACCGAGGCGGGGGCGCTGGAATGGAACCCGACGTTTGACGCGGCGCTGCCGGAATCGCCGCACCGGTTGTTCGCCATCGTCGGCGGCACGGTGCATCCGGTCAGCGGGGCGGCGATCGAGAACGGCGTGGTCGTGATCCGTAACGACCGGATCGACGCGGTCGGTCCGGCGGGCGACGTCGCGGTTCCGCCGGGGGCGGGAATCGTCGATGCGAAGGGTCGGCACGTTTATCCGGGATTGATCGACGCCGGTGGCGATCTGGGATTGGCCGAGATCGGCAGCGTGCGGGCTACGCGGGACAGTTTCGACATCGCGACGTTTGCGCCGGAGCTGCGGGCGTTTTCGGCGGTTCATTCGCATAGCGAGCACATTCGCATCGCGCACAGCGGGGGGTTGACCACGCAGTTGGCCGTTCCGGGTGGGGCGACGATTTCCGGGCAGTCGGCGTTGATTCATCTGGACGGATGGACGGCGGACGAGATGGTGTTGGTGGACGGTGTGGGGCTGCATGTGTCGGTGCCGAGCTTGCCGCCCGTCCTGACCGGCGAAGAAAAGGACAAGGAGAAACGCAAGAAGGATCACAAGAAGGAATTGCAGGCGTTGGAGGATTTCGTCGAGCAGGCCCAACGCTACGCGGCGGCGGTCGCGAACCAGGACGGCGCCGCCGGGGCCGCGGGTACGGCTGACGGGGAAACGCAAGTCGACGCCGACCTGCGGCTGGAAGCGATGATTCCCTATGTGCGTGGCGAAAAATCCGTCCTGTTTTCGGCGTCGAGTTACAAGCAGATCCTGGACACCATCGAATTCGCGGAGAAGTACAAGCTGAAGCCGATCGTGTACGGCGGCGACGAGGCGTGGAAGCTGGCCGACGTGCTGGCCGAGAAGAACATCGCCGTGATTCTGGGCACGGTGTTGAGTTATCCGCGAGACGACTTCGAGCCGTGGAATTCGATTTACGCCTGCGCCGCGGTGCTGGACAAGGCCGGTGTACGGTGGTGTTTCGCGACGCAGGACGCGTCGGGGGCGTACGACTTGGGGATTCACGCGGGAATGGCCGTGGCGCACGGGCTGCCGCCGGATCGGGCGATTCGAGCGTTGACGCTGGGGGCGGCCGAGGTGCTGGGCGTGGGCGACCGGTTGGGGACGTTGGAACCGGGCAAGATGGCCGACGTCATCGTCACGACGCATGAACCGACGCAGACCGTGTCGCGAGTGACGCACATGTTCATCAACGGCCGGCCGATCGATTTGGGCAGCATGCACACGGAAAGCTATCGCAAGTTCAAGAACCGGCCGGCGCCGGCGCTGCCACCGGCGGCGGTGAATTTGGTGGGGCCGCCGTCGATGACCGGGCGGTGACGTGCGCTCCAGCAGTGCCGTTCGATGGCACCTCGATCAATAGCGGCTGAGGTGGCAGGGGTAGCGGCGGCCGAAGCGCTCGACGTTGGCGGCGTAGCGGCGGACGGTGTCGGCGAGCAGGTCGGACGAAGCGGGGCGATCGTCTGACGAAGCGGCGCGATCGTCTGACGAAGGGGTGCGCGCGGTCGGTGAATCGGCGCGCGGCGGCTGGTCGGCGGCGACGGCGACCGTTGAATCGTGGGCGCGAACGGCGGACGGGTCGGGGAGCAGGGGCATCAATTCGATTTCGTAGCGGAAGTTGGGCAACGCACGCACCATGGCCTGCACGATCGGCGAGCCGCAGCGCATGGCGATTTGAAACGGACCGGCCAGGATGGACCGGCGTTCGTCGAACAGGTCAACCTCGACGGTTCGTTGGCGACCGTCCTTGACCACGTGCACGTCGGCCAGGCTGGCGACGATGTAGTTGTCATTCAACCGGCGGTAGATGGGACGCGGGAAGGTGTTGGAATAAAAGTACTCGATGCGCGGCCGATCCTTCTGATCGAGCTTGGTCTGGACGAACCGCCAGACGGCGCCGAATTTCGTGGCGCGAATCCCGGCGACGCGATAACCGAATTCCACCAAGATACCGATGGTCACGTACAGCGAGCCGAGGTGGGACAAGGCCAAATAGACGCCGTGTCCGCGGGCGAGCGCCGAATCGAGCACGGCGCGGTTGGCGATGGTCAGGCGGCGCATCAATCGTTTGCGAGGCAGGCGATCCATGATCAGATAGAACATCTTGTCGCAACGCAGGCGGATGAAATGGCGGCGGACGGCCTGGCGTACGGCGGCGGGCGAGGCGCTCGTGCCGATGAGTCGCACGACCTGCCGGGTCACGCGCCGGCGGCGGTGGTAGTCGACCAACCACTCGGCGATGCCGAACATTCGGCCGACCTGATACAGCCCGGTCAGCGAAATCACCCGGGCGATCAGGTAAAGAAATCCCCGCGTGATTTCGAAGGAATACGATTCCCACCGGGACAGCCCGGCCGATGGGGCGTCGTTATCGGATTCCGCGGGTGCGATTTCGGTTTCCGACGGATCGACAACGGGGGCCGGTTGGGCGATCGAGGTCATAATCAGGGAGCGTAATGGACGATCCGGCCATTTGCCACGCGGGTGGAACAGCAATTGCAGGGGTACATCCGGGTTCGGCTAATGGACCCGGGTTGCCGTGGACGGGTCGATAACCAGGAAGTTGTTGCGACTGAGTCGCAATAATATTTGACCAGGTGAAACCGCGCCGTTAGAGTGCGGTAGACGCGTATGACCGCCGCCAGCGCGGGATCGTTGTACGGTAATGGCCGGATCATGCAGTGTAACAGCAATGATTAAATCGTATATCTGTATTTCGCCGATTTGCGAGTCCGCGGAGCCCACCGATAATTGCGCCGACGGCGACAAGCGCGAGTTCGTTGGATTGTCGCACAGTGGGCACGTCGGGCTGGACGAAGTTCGCGGAGGGGCGACGGTCGCGGTTCGACGGATTGAAGACCATCCGGAGGCCGGGCGGCTGGCGGAGCTGGGGTTCGAGGTCGGCCGGCGGGTGCGCGTGGCCCGCGGCGGCGATCCGCTGATTTGTCACGTCGATGGGGCGCGGATCGGGCTCGGGCGCGGTTTGGCCCGGTGTATCCGCGTCGAGATCATTTCCGGAACCGATCGGTGGACCCGCGCGGTCGGATGACGCTGGATCAACTGACCATAGGCCAGGAGGGTCGCGTCGAGCAACTGGATGCGTCGTGTGGATCGGCCGCCCGCCTGATGGAGATGGGACTGGTGCCAGGGACGGCGGTTCGTGTGGTTCGGGTGGCGCCGCTGGGTGATCCCATCGATATTCTGGTGCGTGGATACCATTTGAGTTTGCGGCGGTCCGAAGCGCGCGGCGTCACGGTCGGGCGCGTGGATACTGCGGGGGCCGCGACGTGAGCGAGTATTCCAGAATTCACGACGCAGCCGGGCGCAACGGCGGACGGTCTGTGCCTGCCGCACGAAGACCACTCCCTTACGGTCGCGGCTCGGAAAGGGTCGCGGCACCATGACGCACCATGCGAGCGCGTCGACCGCATCGGCCGGCAAATCGCATACGAAACGAACCCGCCTGATCGGACTGGTGGGCAATCCCAATTCCGGCAAGACGACGCTGTTCAACCGATTGACCGGTCTGCGGCACAAGGTGGCCAACTATCCGGGGGTCACTGTCGAGCGCCGCGAGGGGCGCATGCAGGGGCACGACGCGATTCGCATCGTCGATCTACCCGGGTGCTATAGTCTGACACCGCGCAGCCCGGATGAATTGATCGCCCGCGACGTGTTGATGGGCTGGGTGGACGGGGCCGAACCGCTCGACGGCGTGGTGGTGGTCGTCGACGCGTCCAATCTGGAACGCAACCTGTTCCTGGCCAGCCAGGTGGCCGAGTTGAACCTGCCGACGCTGATCGTCTGCAACATGATGGACGTCGTGTCGGGCCGGGGCGACGCGATTGATTTGGAATTGCTGTCCGAGCGCCTGGGCGCGCCCGTTGTAGGGACGGTGGGATCGACGGGCGTCGGCGTGGACGCATTGCGATCGGCCATTGATCGGATGGTTGATTCGACGGATCGGTCGGGCGATGAAGCAGATTGGCAACCGTCAGAATCAAAGGGAATCGGGAGTCTTTCTTGGCAACCCCCTCACCCTACCCTCTCCCCCAAAAAGGGAGCGGGGAAAGCGAAGGCCGACGGGGGAGAGGGGAAAGAGGCCGCCGGCGGAGGCGCGGAAAATCGCGACAAGGCGTCGAAAGGCGCCAGGCCGGCGGCGTGGCACCAGGACGAACGGCTGCGGCGGACGACCAGCGAAGTGGCGCAGCTTGTCCGCGATCACCGGTTGATCGGACCGGCGGCGACCGATGCGTTGTCGCTGCTGCTGCTGTCACCGGGGGCGCTGAATCGCGAAGACGTCGCCCACATTCATCTGCCGGAGGCGTGCCGCAAGACGTTGGCGGCCATTCACGAGCGCGTCCACGCCGAGACCGATGGAAGGGCGTCCGCGTTCATGCACGCCATACAGGCCCGTTACGCGTGGTTGAGCCGCGTGGTCGACGAGGTGCAGACGCGGGCGCCGGAAAAAGTGACGATCAGCGACAAGATCGACCGGGTGGCCACGCACAAGGTATGGGGGATGGCGGTTTTCGCGGCGATGATGGGGTTGATTTTCCTGTCCATATTCAGTTGGGCCGAGCCGCTGATGGACGGCATCGAAACGGTGATGGGGCTGATGGCCGACGGCGTGTACGCGCTGCTGGGCGCGGGGATGCTCCGCGACCTGCTGATCGACGGGGTCATCGCGGGTATGGGCAACGTGGTCGTCTTTTTTCCGCAGATCTGCATTCTGTTCCTGTTCCTCGCATTGCTGGAAGACAGCGGCTACATGGCCCGGGCGGCGTTCGTGATGGACCGGGTGATGGCCGGCGCGGGTCTTCACGGGCGAAGTTTCATTCCGCTGTTGTCGAGCTACGCGTGCGCCGTGCCCGCGATCATGGCCACGCGGACCATCGAGAACCGCCGCGACCGGTTGACCACCATTCTGGTGGCCCCGTTGATGAGCTGTTCGGCGCGGCTGCCCATCTACATTTTGATGATCAGCGCGTTGTTCCCCGGCAACCCGTGGCTGCGGGCGGGGATCATGTTCGCCATGTACGCGCTGGGGACGGTCACGGCGTTGCTGATGGCCAGGCTGTTCAAGCGGACCATTCTGAAAGGCCCGGCGCCCTCGTTCATCATGGAACTGCCGCCCTATCGGATGCCGCAGATCGGCACCGCGTTGCGGCACATGTGGGACCGCAGCAAGCTGTTTTTAACCGAGGCCGGCACCATCATCGTGGCCATCAGCGTGGTGCTGTGGGCGCTGGCGTATTTTCCGAGGATGGAGACGAACGGTGTCGCGAACGGTGCGGGTAGCCCGGTAGGGCGGGTTTCACCCGCCGCGGACGAAGAGGACGCGGCAGGCGTTGCGGCCATTCCGTCGCCGGTGACTGCCCCGGGCGAGCAATTGCGACAGAGCTACATGGGCCGGTTCGGGCGGTTCATCGAGCCGCTGATCGAGCCGCTGGGGTTCGACTGGAAGATCGGCATCGGCCTGACGGCCAGCTTCGCCGCCCGCGAGGTGTTCGTCGCGACCATGGCCGTGGTCTACGGCGTGGAGGACGACGCCGACGTGGAATCGTCCCCGCTCCGCGAGCAGATCCGCAACGCCGCGTGGCCCGACGGCCGCAAGGTCTACACCCCGCTGGTGGGCATATCGTTAATGGTGTTCTATGTGCTCGCGTGCCAGTGCATGTCCACGCTCGCGATCGTCCGCCGCGAGACGGCAAGCTGGCGCTGGCCCATCTTTATGTTCGCGTATATGACGGCGCTGGCGTATGCGGGGTCGTTCGTCGTCTACCAGGGTGGGCGATTATTCGGGTGGGGGTAGGGCGGGTTTAGTTCGCCGTGACTAGGGCGCACGGGTGCCCCACCCCATTCCTGGGGTGGGGGACTGATGTGACGGGGTGGACGTCGTAATGCGGTTCACATGTTCGCGCCGCCGGGGATTCTCATCGTCCGCGGTATGGCGATTCGATTGCCGGGTTCGAAGGACTCCAAACGAGACTGCCTCGTCTCGCCAAGTTCGGTCCCCCACCCCCAGGACGGGGTGGGGCACCCGCGCTCGTCAAGTCAGGACCGGCAGGCCGCCGTCCCAGTCCATGGCAATCGGAAGATCATCGCCGGAATCGTAGAATCGAAAGCTACTGAATTGCCAGGCTTCGGGTTGTTGAACCAAACCCCGTCGCACCGGGTTGGCGTGAATGTAATCGAGTTTCTCGCGCAGCTTCTCGTCGTGAAACAGGTTGAAGTCGTACCCGCGCGGTTTCCAGAACGGCCTCTCCCCGGCACCGGTCGCCCATTCGTTGAGCGGCCGCGTACCCAGCGACGCTTGCCTCCGCCAGACGTCGCGCAGGGCCTCCTTGGCCAGTCGCCCGGAAGCTCCTTTCAGGTATCGAAGCACGACCGAAATCGGCACCGGATCGTCGACGGCCGACAACTGCGGCAGCACAACAAGGTGGACGTGTTCGGGCATGACGACGTAACCGAGCCAGCGGATCGGACATGATTCACGTGTCCGCGTCATCGCGGTGATGAATGCGTCGCACACCGACTCGTGACGGAAGAATTGGAGTCGGCGGTAGGTCGAGACAGTCAGGAAATGAATGTGACCGGGTTCGTCGTGCCGGCGAAGGCGGCTGGGCATTCGATGATTGTATCGTCCGTCAAGTCAGTCCCCCACCCCTAGGACGGCGTGGGGCACCCGCGCGTCCTGCCAGATTCCGTCCCCCACCCCAGCAATGGGGTGGGGCACCCGCCGACGCGTATTCAGGCAGGGACGATCAAGCCCTCGACGCGCGATTCCGATAACCCGATGGGGTTCGATTCACCACCGTCGGCTTCCTGACCTTCGAACCCCGTTGGAGCAAACGTGTCGGACGTGATGAAACCGCGGCCGTCATCCGAGCCGCCGCCAGCGTGCCGCACCGCGTCATCGTGCGTCCGGCCATCATCAGACAACGATCCGCGTCGCCCGCGACGCGTCTTGATGATTACCAGCGCGTTTCCCCCCTGCGGCGGGACGGCCGTGCAGCGGAGTGCGAAATTCGCCAAATACCTCGGCGGATTCGGATGGACGCCGGTGGTGTGGTCCTCCGGGCCGCGGGGGGACATGCCCGTCGACCACGACATGTGGGCCGACATGCCGGCGAACCTCGACCACCGCCCGCTTCCGGCCGGTGACACCACCCATTGGCCTCGGATCCTCGCCGCGTTCGCCGGCCGATGCGCCGAGATTCTCGCGATGCCAAAACCGTTGTCTGATCGCGTCCGACTCCGCGTCGATTCGCTGGTTCGCGCCGCCATCGGCCTGCTTCCGCCCGACGGGCAGGTTTTGTGGGCGTGGCGCAGCGCGGCCGCCCTCCGCCGCGTGGTTCAACGGGAACGGATCGACGCGATCTACTCGACGTACAGCCCGGCCTCCAATCATCTGCTGGCGTGGCGGTTGAAACGGGCGACGGGCATTCCCTGGGTGGCCGACTTCCGCGACCTGTGGACGCAGGACTGTTGGTATCCGTTCGCAGGCGGTCCCCGGTGGCGCGTCGCGATCGACCGATACCTCGAACGCCGCTTTCTCGAAGACGCCGACGCCCTGGTCTGCACCACGCCCGACCAGACCCGCATCCTGGCCGAACGCGTGCCCCATCTGCATCGCAAATTCACCACCATCCCCAACGGCGTAGACTTCGCCGATTTCCCCGGTGGGCGTGACCCATGGACGTCATCCGCCGGATCCGCCGCTTTCGACGCTGCGACTTCTTTCAGAGCCGCGACCGTAAAGGAGCGGACCTCCGCCGGAAGCCCCGCCGGTTCAGCGGTGGGGGAGTCGATTCGCGGGCGCGAGAATCTCCCTACGTTCCTTGGTCCCTCCGTCCCATCGTCCCTTCCGCGTAGCGACCGCTTCATCCTCGCCCACGTCGGACGATTCACCCGCGAACGCGTCACCGACGAAATGATCGACGGACTGTCCGCCTTCACCGCCGCCCTCAGCGACGACGCCCGCCGGTTCGAACTGCGCATCGTCGGGTGGATGCCCGACGCCCTGCACCGGCTTCTGACCGCCGCCGGAATCCCGTTCACCGCCTGTGGCCACGTGCCCCACCGGACGGCTATCCGCGAGATGCTCGACGCCGACGCGCTGCTGTTGCAATACCCCGATCGCCCCAATGCCGACACGGCCATCTCCGGGAAACTGTTCGAGTACTTCGCGGCCGGGCGACCGGTGGTGATGATCGGACCGCGGACGTCGATCACCCGGCGGCTGGTCGAAGCGTTGGCGGCCGGCATCGGCATCGACCCGCAACCCGACGCCATCGAACAATCGTTGATGGAAATGTGGCGGCAATGGCGCGACGGACGAATGCCGACGCACTGTCAGCCGGACAGGTTGACGCCGTTTACCCGCCGGAATCTCACCGGCGAGTTGGCCGATGTGCTCGACGTCGCGTGCCGCGGTTCGTGTGATTTCACGGACCGGATGATTCCGCTGGAATGCGTTCTGAACGGCGACGCGTCCGTTCCAGCCAGTCCGCCAGTGCGCCGTCCAGTTGATCGATCGGCCCCGATGGATCGTACCGGACCGTCGCGACCCGCGAACCCAGTGGACGCCACACGGCCTCGTCCGTCGATACGAAAACGGCCAGCGTCGGCAGTCCCAGCCCTGCCGCCAGGTGCGTGATCCCCGCGTCGTGCCCGATGAACGCGGCCGCCGACCGCGCCAACCGATCGGCCGCTTCGGAAATGTCCTGCTCCTCAATCACCGGCGCGATTGCCGCCAATCGGTCCACGTATGCCTGCCCGAACCAATCCCGCTCCGTCGGCCCGATCATCCAACGGGCGCTTCCCAGTGCATCCCCGCACCGATTTCCGCTTCGCAGCGTATCGCCCGGCCGACCTGCGCTTCCCACCGCATCGCCCTGCCGATTTCCGCCCGGAGGGCGCGCGAACTTAGCCAGGGACTTCAGTCCTTGGTTGTCGCCCCGCCACATTTCTTCCGCCCGGAGGGCGGACGCACCGTTCGCACACCACGAATCTTTCCGGCTGGTGCGAGAATCCCTTCTCGCACCCACCGTCGCGGGAATCCCTTCCCGCGAAGCTCCCCATCGTCGAACGATCCGCTCCCACCATTCCACCGGCGCGCATTTCCCGCGCCCGCCGCTCCCGGGATGACACACAATGACACCGCAATTTGCACCCGGCGGTGAATTCGATTCCGCGACCAACGACCGACGATGATCGACAACCGGCAACTTCAATCCCCCGCGCCGCATGTCGTCCAACCATTGATCCGTGATATGCCGCCGCGACAGCACCGTCTCCGGCCGAACGCGCGGATCGACGGCCACCACCCACGAACCGGTCTCGCGCGCCAACACCGCCGCCTGCGGCGTCTCCGGTCCAAACAGAAAACAGATAATCAACTCGAATTCGCGAAGTGTGCCGCCGACCGGCGACAGCGCGCCATCGCCTTCGGATGCGGCGAAGAGCCGGTGCAGCCCCAACGCATCAAGGTCGAACGATCGATCAAAAACTCCGGTGCGGCGCAACCAGTGGACCAGGCCGCTCCGCGCCGCACAAGACACTTCCGCCCCCGGAAACGCCGCCCGCAGCGGCACCGCCAGCTGACTCGTCAGCACCAGATCCCCCAGCGCCCCGGCATGGAGTATCAGAAGTCGGTATGGCCTCGCCGTCATGGTGTGCTGCCAGGTGGCTGGACGTCGGTTCGCGAGGCCCGTGTCAGCCGTTCATGTCTCGGCCGGGGGATCGCCGGAAGTGGACTTGCCGTCGATCCCGAGCGACTCTTCCAGGGTCTCGAAGTACCGGCTGTGCGTTCGACGGATCACAGCCTCGCTTTCGGCCTCGAGCAGGACCACCTCACAATTGCCGCCGTTGCCGGCGTGCCCCGATTCGATTTCACGGCGCTTGGCTTGGGCTGCGGAGCGATCCTCCTCCTTAAAGCACTGAAACGTCATTGTTCGCCCCTCTCGTCGGTCGTATTCGATCAGGAATATCATGACGCACCAGGCTTCATCGAGTCGAATCCCGAAATCAACCGCCGGAGAAGATCGGCGATCCGCTGCTTCTCTTGCCCCCAGCGGGCCCAAGCGAGAATCTGCCGGGACTCTTCCATCATGCTTGGTGGCGGCACTGCCTCCGCGTACGATTCCTCCACTTCGAGTTCGAATATGCGATAGGACGCCCCACGGAGAATGTTCCTGACCGCCGTCGGCCCTTCGCCATATTTTATCATGGGATCGAACTTGTCGGCCGTGCGCTCCGAAAGTTCCGCCCACAAATGTTGCAACTCCGTCCGAATCTGTATTTCGACCGCTCTTCGTCCAACCTTTGGAATGATATGGACGGCTCGGTAACCGTGGCTCGGCCTGACGCGTCGATCGATGAATGCAGCATTGGGAAACGCATCCGTGATTGATTTCGCGCAACGGTCCTGCTCAAGCACATCGGTGACAACGAGCCGACACCCGGCAATGTCCTGCATCTGCCACAACCGGATGCTTGGTTCACGGCGAAGCTTGTCCTCAATCGATCGCCTCGTCTTGCTCCGGCTGGTGACGTCTTCCCATTCGAACCGCTGAATCACTCCAATGACGTTTTGACACGCGGAATCGAACGACTGGCGGAAACCCTCGAGCAATCTCGAATCCTCTTCGGAAACCGTCCCGTCGCGCAGCCGTTTGCCCAATCCGTCGATCTGCGACTTGCTCAGTTCAGCCGACAACGCGTGGTTCCCTATCCCCGCCTACTCCTTCTTATACACGTCATGACACTGCTTGCACGCCGCGAACAGCTCCTTGTGGGCGTTCTTGGCCGCCTCCACGTCCTTGCCCTCAACGGCCTTCACCAGGTCGCGGGCCCGGTCGCGGAACGTCCCGCCGAACGTCCACCAGTCGTGGACGTCGGTCGGCTGATGGTAGCGGACGACGTTGGCGATCTCGGCCACGAGGCGGGCTTTGGTTTCGGCGGCCTCCCAGTCGGGCGTGCCCGCCCACGCCTTGCGCAGCTCGGTGTTCAGATCGTTGTTCAGGTGCATCAGATCGTCGACGTGTGCCTCGGGCTTGAACGGCGGCGGGGCTTTATCGGACTGCGCCACCGCATAGATCGACAACGCCCCACACGCACTCGCGACCGCCATACCCACTGCGTATCCCGTTTTCATTTGCGAATCCTTCATTTCTTTCCACCAAAAATGCGACGCCTCTGTCGCATCCATTTCCATCATCATGTCCGGCGGCGGACGAACGATTGCCGCACGCGAGCACGCCGCGCGTCGGACGCCCGCCAATCATCTCAAGCCGCGTCCAACCGCGGACGATACCCCGGTGGGCTGTGGGTCTTCACTCGAAAGAGTGGGCAGCCCCACTTGAGGATTCGAGATACGGCGATCTCGAATCCTCTTGCTTTTGCGCACATCCCGGTCCGATTCGGACGCCTGATCAGAACCCGCCACGCCAGTGGCGGGCCGATGCGAACTCAGACGCACGAACACCGATGACGTCCCGGGCGCGGGCCGACGATTGTCCTTTTCGGCCCCGGACTCGCGTCCGGGGTTCTGACGTCGGTCCGGTTGCTTCACAGTCCCGTCAGGAAGCCCCGCTTTTCCAACAGGCCGATGACCGTCAACGTGGCCTCCTGCGGCGAGATCGACGTTGCGTCGATGGTCAACTCCGGTTTCAGCGGCGCCTCGTAGGGATCGTCGACGCCGGTGAAGCCTTTAAGCTCTCCCGCGCGGGCCTTCTTGTACAGCCCCTTCGGATCGCGGGTCTCGCACACCTCGATCGGGGTGTTCATGTACACCTCGATGAAACAGTCGGGGCCGATGACCTGCCGGGCGTTGTCGCGATCGGCGCGGTAGGGGCTGATGAACGACGTACACGTGACGATGCCCGCGTCCACGAACAGCTTGCCCACCTCGGCGATGCGGCGGATGTTCTCGGTCCGGTCCGCGGCCGAAAAGCCCAGGTTCTTGTTCAACCCGAAACGGATGTTGTCGCCGTCCAGGCAATAGGACAGGTGCCCGCGCTCCACCAGCACGTGCTCCAGCGTGAACGCGATGGTGCTCTTGCCCGAGCCGCTCAGCCCGGTGAACCAGATGAGCGCCCCCTTCTGTTTCAACAACTTCTCGCGGGCCTCGCGCGTGACGTGCCCCTCGTGCCTGGTGATGTTGGTCGCCTTGATCTGTGTCAATGCATCTCCTCCCGCTTGTCCGTTTCCCCCGGACCGCTCGAAACGCCCCCTTCGCTTCCCGACGACGCCGAATCTACGAAGTCGAACAGTATAGGGATCCGGTTACGCCGTCACAACTGCCGGCCGACCGAAGCGTTACCCCTACCCCCGGCAGGGCCACCGTGTTCTTACATGACGGAGGCGATCGGGATTGGGTGAATGGTCTCCGGGGTCTGCGGAGCGGGCCGATTGAAGTGCATGGCAGCGCCCGATAACATGTCCCATCGGTCCGCGGAGAGGCGGTCCGTGCTCTATTCTGGAAGGGATGGAAGATGTTGAACGATCGACGTTGCGTTGCCGCATTGTTTGTGGCGTTGTGTGCCGTGGTGGAGTGTCAGGCGTTGGGGGGACCGACTCCGGGCGATCTCGATGGCGACGGCGACATCGACGCCTGCGACTTCGCCCGATTCGCCGACTGCACGACCGGTCCGGACGAAGGCCCGCTCGGTCCGGGTTGCGACCCGGCGGACGGGGACGGCGACGACGACGTTGACCTGCCTGATTGGGGTTCGTTTCAATCTCGATTCGGGACGGGCGTGTTTTCCGGGCCGCTCTTCCCCGGATTGTCGTTGCCCACCGGAATCAGCCCCTTTTCCGTTGTCTCGGCCGATCTGAACGGCGACGGAGTCCCCGACCTGGCCGCCGTGAATTTCACCTGCTTTGACTGCATCGGCACGGTCTCCGTGCTCATCAGCAACAATAACGGCACCTTCGCGGAGCACGAAACCTACGGTGTGGGATTCACTCCGGGCGGGCTCGCGGCCGGCGATCTGGATAACGATGACGATGTCGATTTGGTGACCGCGAACATCACCGGCAACAATGTTTCGTTGTTGCGCAACAACGGCGACGGGACATTCGCCGCCGACGTGACCTTCGACGTGGATAACGTCCCATTTTACGTTACCATGTCCGACTTGGACGGCGACGACGACCTCGACCTGGCCACCGCCAATTTCGACTGCCCCACCTGCACCGGCAGCGTCTCCGTGCTGCGCAACAGCGGCGTCGGAACGTTCGCCCCGCACGTTGACTTTGTCGTGGGAAGCAGACCGGTGTTCGTGACAGCCGCCGATCTGGACGGCGACCAGGATATGGACCTGGCGACGGCCAACTCCGAGGGAAGCAACGTGACCATGCTGCGCAACAGCGGCAATGCCGCCTTCGCCCCCCAAGTGAACTTCGCGGTGGGCGCCACCCCCCGCTCGGTCGTCGCCGCCAAACTGGACGGCGACGACGACGTTGACCTGGTCGCCGTAAACGCCGCGGACGGCACGATTTCCGTCCTGTTGAACAACGGCAATGCCGCGTTCGTCACCCAGGCGCCCCTCGACGTGGGGATGCTTCCGATCTCGGTGATCGCGGCCGACATGGACGACGACGGCGACTTCGATCTGGCGACGGCCAATTTGAATGATAATGCCGTGTCGGTGCTGCTCAACAATGGAAATGCAGCCTTCGCCGCGCCGGCGGACTACGCGGTGGGGCCCGCCCCGCGCTTCGTCACGACTGGCGACATGGACGACGACGGCGACCCCGACCTGGTGGTGGCCAATTGCCATTGCGCGACCGGCGACGATTTCGGGAGCGTGACCATTCTGCCCAACAACGGTGACGGGACCTTCGCAATGAACTACGCGACCGGGCCGGGACCGACCTCCGTCGCCGTCGCCGACCTGAACGGCGACGGTCACCCCGACCTGGCTACGGCCAACGTCGGCAGCGCCAATGTTTCCGTACTCCTGAATCTGGGCGACGGCACGTTCGGAGTTCACACGACGTTTGCCGTGGGGGCAGGACCGGTGTCCGTCGCGGCCGGCAACGTGGATGGAGATGCGGATGTTGATTTGGTGACCGCCAACGTCTCCAACGGCACCGTCTCCATGCTGCGCAACAACGGGAACGGCACCTTCGCCACGCACGTCACCCATGGCGTGGGCTTCCTGGCCTTGCCGAACGCCGTCACCGTGGCCGACCTGGACGGCGACGACGACATCGATATTGCCAGCGCGAACAACAACGGCAAAGCCTCGGTGCTGCGCAACAACGGCGACGGCACCTTTGCGACGCAGGTGAGCCATTCGGTGGGGAGCGGTTCGTCCCACATCACCGCGGCCAACCTGAACGGCGACGACTTCATCGACCTGGCCACGTCAAACTACATTAGCGACAACGTCACCGTCCTGCTGAACAATGGCATCGGATCCTTCGCGTTCGGCGTAAACCAAGTGGTGGGAAGCAACCCGTTTTCCGTCACGGCCGCCGATGTGGACGGTGACGGAGACCTGGATCTGACCGCGACGAACGACTTCGACGACACCGTCTCCCTGCTGCGCAACAACGGCAATGGGACGTTCATGGCGCAGGTGACCTTCGGGGTGGGGATGCGCCCGGCCTCCATCGCCGGCGCCGATCTGGACGGCGACGGAGACCTCGAGCTGGTCACCGCGAACATCGGCGAGAACAACGTCTCCGTATTGCTTAACAACGGCGGCGGCGCCTTCGCGACACACGTGACCTACGGGGCGGGATTGGGCCCGCGATCCGTCGCGGCCGCCGACCTGGACGGCGACGGGGACCTCGACCTGGTCACGGCGAACCCCGGCGGCAACAACGTCTCCGTGCTGCTCAACCGGCGGATTCGGCAGGATTGCGGTCCCGGGAGCTCATGACCAGCCACCCGTCCGTTCTCAGCAAATCGACTGCCCGCCGGAACGACCGGTTGCCATCGGCGCGCCGCTATGCGGTCGCCGCTTCCGGAATGGGCATCGTCTCCGGCGGCTGATAGGTCCACGCCTCCGCGACCTCGTTGTGCGGCGCCAATTCCTCGCCGAAGCGCACCAGCCGGGCGCTGTTGAATATGACCACCGCGCTGGCGATGGTGTGCAGGAACGCCGCCGGCACGGCCGTCAACGCTCCCGAAACGGCCAGCGGCATCACCACCAGAATGAACAACACGCCGAACACCAGGTTTTGCGAAATGACCCGCGTCGCGCCCCGCGACAGCTTGATCAGAAACGGGATACGGCTCAAGTCGTTGTTCATCAGCGCGATGCTGGCCGAATTGATGGCCACGTCGCTGCCCGCCGCGCCCATGGCCACGCCCAAGTGACCGGCCGCCAGCGCCGGCGCGTCGTTCACCCCGTCGCCGATCACGCACACGCAATGCCCGCGTTTCTTCAACTCGTCGACCAGCCGCAGCTTGTCTTCCGGCAGCACTTCCGCGTGAACGTCAGTGCAGCCCATCTCCGCGGCCACGCGTTTGGCCACCGACCACTTGTCGCCGGTCACCATGGTCAACGTTTTGATGCCCAACTCGCGCAGGGCGTCGATTGCCGACCGCGCTTCGGGACGCGTCTTGTCCTCCAGCCCGATCCAACCGATGCACCGCCCACCCCGTGTGACGTACAACATGCTCAGCCCCTCGGCGTCCTGATAATCGGGATCGGACAACAGCGACATGTCCGCGCCCTTTTCGGCCAGCCACGCGCTTCGCCCCACCATCACCGATCCGCCCTCGACCGTCGCCCGCACGCCGCGTCCCATCGTCTCCTCGAAATCGGTGGGATCGGACAGTTCGATCTTCGCCTGCCGCGCGATCGACACCAGCGCCCGGGCGGCCGGGTGCTTGCTCAACTGCTCGGCCGACGCCGCCGCCCGCAGCAACTCCGCCCCGTCGACTCCCGGCGCCGGCCGCATCTGCGTCACCGACAGTTCCCCGGTGGTCAGCGTCCCCGTCTTGTCGAACACGATTGCGGTCAACGACCGCGCCGATTCCAGGTTGATCACGTTCTTAATCAGAATGCCCAGCCGGGCGGCGCAACTCAACGCGGCCACGATTGCGGTCGGCGTGGCCAGCACCAAGGCGCACGGGCAACCCGCGACCAGCATGGCGATGGCCTTCTTCATCCCCTCGCTCTTGTCTTCCGCGAAGAACCACACCACGGCGGCCAGCATCACCACCGTCGGCGTGTACCACCCCGCGTAGCGGTCGATCAAACGCATCAACGGAATTTTGGTGCGTTCGGCCTCCAGAATCAGCGACTGCACGCGGCCCAGCGCGGTCTCGGCGCCGACCTTGGTGACCCGGACGTCCAGCGCCCCGGTCAGGTTGTTCGTCCCGCCGTACACTTCCGCCCCGACGCCCTTGTCAACGGCCAGCGATTCGCCCGTCACATTGGCCTGGTTCACCGACGACTCGCCGCGGATCACCGCGCCGTCGGCCGCGATGTTGTCGCCCGGACGCACACGGATCACGTCGCCGGGACGCAGCGCCGACGCGGCCACTATTTCCTCGCCGCCGTCGGCCAGCACGCGATGGGCCTCCTGTGGCGTCAGGCGGATCAACTCCGCGATCGCCGCCCGCGCTCCCAGCGCCGTCCGCGTCTCCACCAGGTTGGCGATGATCATGAAAAACGCCACGATGCCGGCCATCTGGTATTCTTCCAACGCGATGGCCGCGATCACCGCCAGCGCCACCAGTTCGTCCATGTGGCTTTCGCCGCGATACAAATGAACCAATGATTGCCAGACCAACGGCAGTCCCAGCAACACGGCCCCGATTAACGCGATAACGTCAGAATGTGGGTTTCGAAGTGTGCCTGTTGAATCACGCAACGATTCGTCGAAAAATATACCTGTCAGAAAAGAAGCCACGATGAACGTCCCACCAACCATGGTGGCGAGCATCATGACGCCCACGCGACCCGTTTGGGCTTGAACCGATTGCACCGTTTCCCGCGACGGCATCGCCGCCGCCATACCCGCCGTGGTCATGTTCTTCTCCATGGGCCGCAATGGCCCGCAGGCAGACCGTTGGTGATCCGGTGGATACCGGCCCCATCCAGCACGGTCAAGCCAAACTCCGCCAACCGGCTTTGATTCAGAACCTACCGCCTCCCCGTTGACGCCGGGCGACCCCATTCATCCGTTTAGCGGCCACGAGCGCGTGATTCAGAATCGTCGCCGGACGACCGGGCGGGCCGGGCGCGTTGGGTGACGCCTTCCATGGGGTTGATACGGCTCGAATTCCCGGCGGGTTCGATCGTCCGGGGGCGAAATCGCTCCGCCTCCCGAATGTTCGAGGCCGACGGACGGATCAGAACCTGCCACGCACGTCGCGGGTTCACCGCCCGAAAACGCATCCGGGCACGACCGCTAGGCGTGCCACGCGGGATCGTAGGGCCGGGAGAAGACCATCTGCACGCGTTCGGCGCGATCGGGATTGTCGTCGGCCAGCACGGACAGTGCTTCGGCGATCTGTTGCATTCGGCGGTCGACGGCGGCAACGTCCGCGTCCGGCGCTCGGTCGATGCGATCGAGCGCGGCCGCGACATCGAGGATATGATGGCGGGTGGACAGGAAATCGGAATCCAGAACTTTTCGTGCATGGCGTGGTTCGGGCATTGCGATCCCTCCCGTTTGGCGCCGCGGCCGGTGGTCACGATGGGCGTCCCCGTGCAACTGGTGACAGCGATGGGCACTTACTGCGCCGCCCGGGATTCGAACCTGGAACCTTCGGTTCCGTAGAGCGATGCCCGGAATCCGTAACCGACGGTAATTGCGACACTTACGCACCATCGGACACCACACTTGGCGTTTCGCTTGGCATTTTATCGCCAAAACGGCGGGAAGTCTACCCGGAACTGGCCGCGGTGGTGGATGCGTGGCCGACGCTGCCGGATGCGATCCGGGCGGGGATTGTGGCGATGGTCAAGGCGTCGGGCCGCACTGGTGAATAGGGTCGGCCAAGGGGGTGCGAGTGGAACGTGATCCGCAATCGAAACTGGTCGCAATGCGGCGGTGGGGAATCGGAGCGAAGGGCCGGGCGGAATTCACAGGTGAGTTTGCGGCGGTGGAGCGGGGTGCGGGCGCGAACGTGCGCGGGGGTGCAGCGGGGCGCGTTAACATCCGTTTACATTTCGCGGCGGGTTGAATAA
>JABFSN010000131.1 GCA_013140575.1 Phycisphaerales bacterium
GCGAAAGTCCAGAAGAGAAGAACCCTACAGGAAAAGAAAGAGGACGGCGGTGGCGTTCCCAACGAGTCAGAAACATGTTACCTATGTCCCCGAACACCTGTCACCCATGTCCCCGGTCAAAACACTGCGTGTATGGATGGGGCACCCGCCCCCCAGCGTTACCGGGGTGCCGGTTCATTGGCTGCCCACCACCTCGGCGATGAGTGTCTGCCAGACTTTTTGGCCCACGCCGCTCAGCGATTGTGCGCTGTAGCGCACGCGAAACGTGAGCGGGCCGGTCGCGTCGGCACGATAGAGCCCCTGCGCGTGCTGGCCATCGAACGTTGGGCTTTGGACCACTCCCAGACCGAGCAACAGGCTGGTGGCGTTTCCCTGAAAGAGGACGATCTCCCAGTAGTAATCTCCGATCGCGGTGAACGAAGTCGTGACGCGAACGAGCTCGCCGGCTCGGACATCAATGGTGACGGTCAGATCTCCGGGGGTGGTCGCCCCACCCGCAGCATTGACGATTACTTGCGTGGGTGCGTAGGCATAAGCGATGGGTGCCATTCTGACGAGCCGACTTCCGCCGCTCAACGTCAGGTCCCCATCCACCCGGGCGTTGCCACCGACGTGAAGGAGCGCGGCGGGAACGGGAGCGCCGATCCCCACGTTGCCATCCACGATCAACGAGATGGCGTGCGCCGAACCGGATACATCCAACTTGAACAGGGGCGCGGTCGTGCCGACGCCCACGTTGCCGGCGTTGGTGATGCTCAATCGCGGTTCAAAGTTGGAGTAAAAGTCGAGTCCGAACTGGTTGCCTCCGGACGTGCGCTTGGAGGCAATGGCCTCGCCGCCGGCGTCCCCGCCGAGCAGCAGGCCGGGAGTGGAGACGCCCGTGTTCGAGCCCGAGGAATCCACGGAAACGCTGCCGTTGACGCTCAGCCGTCGGCCCGGCGTCGTGTCCCCGATGCCCACGTTGCCGCCGAACGCCGCGTCGCCGACGACGGCCAGCGTATCGGTGGCGGTGCCATCGGCGACGATCATCTCGTCGGCACGAATCCGGCCCGACACCTCCAGCGGCTCCCCGGGGTCGGTCGTGCCAATACCCACCCGCCCGGCGTCATCGACGAACACGGCCGGGTCGGCCGTGCCGGGGATGTTGAGGCGATCGGCGGCTTCGGTGCGTCGCGCGTACGGCGCGGTGGTGATCCGCAGGTCGGGCACCAGGCGATGGATGCCGTTCCCGTGCAAATCGTCGAACCAGACGCGCAGCACCACATCGGCGTTGGCCTGGAACAGGGACGGGGGTAGCTGGGTCATGCCGGGTTGGGCGTCATCGCCCAGAAAAACCTGATACACGCCGTTGACCACCGGCAAAGAAACGGCGTTGATCGGGGGATTGGGAGAGGCGACGGCGCTGCCGTCGTTCACCCACAAATACGATCCGGTGTCCTCATCCACGAAAACGAACCGAAAGGCGCCCCGCCCGTTGAACCGTTCGCCGTTGATTTGAATCACTCCTTGATGAGTCAGAATCGCCGGCGCCGCCCACGCGGGAGTCGCCGTGCCCGCCCACGCCCCGGCGATGAACCCGATCGCAATCCCAATCCGATAGACTGACATGGTTGGCTCCAACAAATCCGCGCCTGCAGCAGGAGACGAGACGCCTCAGCACCCCGTGGGTTCCATCATACCAAGCTCGCCAGCGGAACTGAAACCTGAAACCGCCGTCCCCGGTCCGGGAACGGGCTGGGGCGCCCGCCAAGTCGGTTGTTCCGATAATTGAAGAGAATCCACAGATTACACAGATTGGCACAGATTGAAGAAACGCGACTCACGCCGAGGCGAGAAGGACGCGAAGGAAACGGCGGAGAATGATGAAGCGCGTTGGCGGATCGAGATGCGTGGGGCGGGGTGTTTGTGCGGGACGTCGAAGCGGGGCGATCATCGCGCCCCCACCCGCCGCCCGCTGGTGCGAAGGGGAGAAAGGCACGAGGAGACGAGTCCGGTCAGCGGTAGACGTCCTTTCGATCTCCGACGGCGTATACGAAAACGACGCGTTCCGGGTCGTCGATGCGTTAGAGAATACGGTGATTCCCCTGCCGCAGGCTATAGGACTCGACCAGCCCACGGAGTTTCCGCGAGCCGACCGGTCGCGGTTGCGCGCTCAAGGCGTCGATACGGTCAAGCACACGGATGCGGTCCCGGCGCGGGAGGTTGGCCAGCTCCCGCTCAGCCGAGGGCAGCACCCGCACGTCGTAGGACATGGTCTAGCGCTTTCGCTTTCCGATCAGACGACGGCGCACGTCCGCGAGCGCCGCGGCCTTGGATTCCTCGTGGCGCCGCTTCGGGAAGACGGCCGCGTCGCGCGCGTCCATGTCCGCCAGCGACTCGGCCAGCGTTGCGGCCAGTTCGGTCAGCACGACGGCCTGATCCGATGGATGCAGGCCTTTGAACGCCTTCTTGATACCCGCCCGTGTCATCACCCACGCCTTTCACTTCCAGCCGCTCGCGTCGATACCGGCTCCCTCGTTCCTCCGTCGTCAATCGTAGTTGGAAGGCAAACACAAGCCAATGTCAACGGCGCCCTGCGGTCCGCGTTTTCCCCGCGACAAACCGCGCGCTTCACGCTCCCTTCTCAGCGGCATTCAGCAGTTGCGGCTCGGAATTAGGCGCCGACAGCGCATGGCGTGCGATCATGGAGACCCCATCCGCCGAGGGATGGGGAACCCGCGGAGGGCCACGCAGGTGCGGGCCACGCCACCGCGCCGCGGGGATTCGCGGCGGGTGAAACCCGCCCTACGAACGCAGATCACAGCACCGAAGCAGGGCCACGCAGGCGTCGACCGTGCCACGCGGCCGGCTAGCGCGTCAAAACCCATGACAATGTCTCCTCGCCTGCCGCATGGCCACGCAAGCGTGGACCATGCCACCCGGCCAGGCGTTTAACCCGCACGGACGC
>JABFSN010000027.1 GCA_013140575.1 Phycisphaerales bacterium
TGGCACCCATGCGATAAATCCCTCGCGGCGCAGCCGCGAGTCCTTGCCGATCCAAACGCCGGGAGACGGTCTCCCGGTAACGAACACCCAGCGGCCGAAACTCCAATTCACGCTGAACCAGTACATGTCCGCGCCGGCAGCATCAGCCGGATGTTCGTCGCCTCTGCGGTCAGGTCAACGAGGTACGTGAGTTCGCCTTCTTCGATTGGCCGATACACGAAGTTGACCACCTGGCCGTGGAAGTTCACGAGGACGTTGTTGCGCGAATAGCCGCTGCGAACGCATCGTTGGTGATGCCGAGTCAGTTCGGTTTCCGGTACGACCTCGATGCGACAACCCAGCGATTCCCAATGCGTGGCCGCGTCGGAAACGAAGGACACGCGCCGACACTCCTTCCCGTCCACCGAAACGTGCAGTCCCGAAAAAACCGCTTGTTCCTCGACGGCTTCGGCGCTCCAGGGCTGGTCTTCAAACCTGAGAAGCGTGGCCTCGATAGGTTCGTTGTCCAGGCGAACGTCGACGCTTGCCCCCATCCAGCCGTCTCCTTCGATGACGGCCAGCCGTCCGCGTGAACGTATCACCAGTTTTCGCGGCGAGAGGCAGAAAAGCCCAACGCCGGCTGGGTCTTCGCTCGCCTCGGTGTCGGCATCCCAGCCCGACTTTCCCATGTCCAGCAAGGTCGAGAAGTCCTCGATGCCCTTCCCGTTGTCATGAACTTCGACGAAGCCGTCTCGATTCACGATGTCCACGCGCGTTGCACCCGCCCGCCGGGCGTTCTGAAGCATTTCAGCGATGCGACCCTCCAGCGAGCCGGTAAACAGGCGGTCGGCCTTCCTCAATAAACGCTCGTGCACGGTGGCTCGAATCGTCATTGTTGCGGGCTTCTCGCCAACGGGTTTGCCGTCCGAAATGGTTGGTTCAATCGTATCCGTATGCTTTTTCATCGTTCGTATCTCCAAAGTCCAACGCTGCCCCTCGCGCGTCGGAAGTTTCGCCGCCGGTCGCCGCTGCAACGCAGCAGCTTTTTCCCGGAAGGGGGCCGGCTTGTTCACTCGCAGATTTCGTGAACAAGACGGCCCCCCGGTAAAAAGCCAAAAATGCTGTTCAGTATCGGGCTTTGCCCGATGCGCTTTGAAATGAAGAACCGCAGGCGATTGAGAATGGCACGAGCGGTGCGACAGCAAGGGGCATGACACGACCCCAGGAGTGGCGTGACCCTTGCCGCACCGCGTCGAACACGCAGGGGATGAACGGCGGGGGCTGATGACAAGCCGAAAGAACTTGACCGACGCGAATGGGAAAATGGGTTCAGGTGGAGCGCGAACCCTCTCGGTCAAACATTCATCGATCGAACCACAATTCCGACACGCGAGCCGACTACGCGGCTTTCTGACTGTGAATCCAGGAGTGCGCTTGATCGAGCGCTTTGGCGAGAGCAAGAAGATCCTCCTGGCCGAAACCGGAAGACTCTTTCCATTCTTCGCCGTCCTTGTAGATTCGAGCCACGGTCACGTTGTGCATCGGGCCGTTGGTCGTCTGGTTGCACCAGATGACGGCCTTGACGCTGCCGAACCGAATCTCATGTACCGGTCGATTGGTCGCGTTCTTGGACATAAAACACCTCCAAACCTTGGACTGCGAGGGTCCGGACGTTCCACCTGACATGGTTGTTATGGAGGCGAGCCAGCGGGATGTAACACGCGAGTTGCGGACTACTGAAAGTGCGCATTCGACCGCGACGACGCGGCCGTCACGGTGCGTCCGCCGGCTAGCCGAGAATGGCATCGAGGCGCCGGCGAATCTCATCGACGCGATACCGCGCTCGCGCCCGGACCCGCATGATGCGGACTCCGGCCATGCGGAGGACGTAGTCGACGAAACGGTCCCGCCGCCGGCGGTCGTCAGCCTCGTGCGACCGATCATCCAACTCGACGGCCAAAACAATTCGCGTCGTACGCGGGTCACACAAAACGAAATCGAGGTGCTTCTGCGATATCGCGCTAAACGGGCCGGGGTCGTCCGTCGAAAAACGACACGACACCACGTCCGCCAGCCGCACCTTGCACATGACGAGGTACTTGCTTCCGACCGCCGCCTTGAGCGGTCCGAAGAACGCTGCCTCTCCGCGGGACAACAACGCCAACCGCCGACGATAGGCCACGGCTTCACTGCGGCTTCGCGGCGACAACGTCGGTTGCCCGTAAGGCTCGGGGTCGCGAACGTCCGCACGTCGATCGCCTGCCTCGCATGGCCTACCACGCACGGTGTCGCGAATCGGTCGATTGCTCCTATTCCGCCGTGTCTGACGAGTCCGGCGACTGAAGCGGTAGTTTGGATTTCGTAATGCGGATTTCTCGCCGGGGCGTCGGTTGCTCATCCACCATCGGTAGCACGATTGCCAGTGCTACTCAAATGGTGTCGTGGGTGGTTTGCTCCTGCCGTATTCGGCCGTCGTCGTCGGGGCTCACCGGACGGGGCCCCCGGCGATGACGGCCGATGGAGGAAGCACCTGCTCCTCCTCCGTTACCCCTGCCGGATCGGTCCCGAGTCCGAGGGCGCTCGCTTCACGCAACTGGCGGCCTTCGATGCCCGTCGGAATCTTGTGCATGCCTTCCGCTTTGACGCTATAATCCGCGGCATCGTTTGTGCTTCGCCGACCGCACTCTAAACATCGTCGGCTTTCGGCGTCACGGGGTTCCCTCCGTTGGCGAGCATGTCCCGTTCGACCTGCTGTCGAACAGGACGCTTTAACCAACAAACAAGGAGGACTTATGAACCCAATCGTATTGACGTCGGAAGGAAGCGGACACCAGGTGGTGGTCGTACTCGTACCCTACCCGGTTCCTTTCCTAGGGCGGTTCGCGTTGGCTGGTGCCCTTCAGCGACTGTCCGGTCTCGCCATCGGCGTTCTCGCCGGCGCGGCCATCATGACAGGGCTCTTGCGATTCTTTGCATGAGCGACATTTGCACCAGCTCAAGGCCGAACATCTGTTCGGCCTTCGGGCTTTGTGGACCAACACGTGACGCGATAGCGGGCCTACAAATTCTGGAGCAACACGATCAGGGCGCCGATGACGAGTCCCATCGGGAAAAGTTCCCAAAGGGCGCTCCATCCCGATTCGTTTTGACGTGCGGCGAGGAACTGATCCAATGGTTTCATCCGGTGTTTCGTATTCATAGCGGGTTCTCCTTCGATGGGCGATCCATAGATCGCTTGCGCAGGGCGTGTCAACACCTAAGTTTGGTGAGAAACGTTGTTCCGGGCGAATCCGCGCGGCACGCGAGCGCCGAAGTGAAGCCAACGGCCCTCACTTGTCGTCGCGTTCGTAGGCAGCGGACGCCCGCATACCGTTGACGACCACGCCTGCGAGTCGATGCTCAAAGCGTTCGCGTTCGGCTTCTCGCCCGCGGGCGTTGCTGGGAAGTCTGAGCCTGCCGACGCGGCCTGCTTCGCGTTCCAGCGAACCCATGCAATGGGCAACGCCTTTCAAAAGGGCGCGAAGGGCGTGGCTGGTGCTGAGCCGCGTTCCTGTGGAACGACGGAAGAGGTCCACCAGCCGGGTCAACGTCGCATCGGCTTCTGCGTTGAGGACGACCTCGCGTTTGATCAATGGGATATCGTCAGGGGGCGTCGATTGGCGGGTTGCGGCCTGTTGCAAATACCCACTTGATGATGCGGCGGATTCGATTTCCGACGGTTGGGCGACCGCACGCGCAGCCGCCTGCGGATCGAGCAATCGGGCGATGGAACTGGAAGGCGGTGGATGTCGAAGCGGTCTGGGCATGGGCACTCGCTGTTACGCCGGACTCGTGACGAGGTCCTCGGGCACCTCGGTGTGCAGTTCAAGCGTGTGCGGCGTGCGTACGGTGGCGGACTCAAATGGCGGCAATTCACCGCGTAGGAACACTTCTCGATTGAGAACTCGGTGCTCGATCTCGGCGGCCAATCGCAGATACTGGTTGGCGACGGCGAGCTTGGTGTAGCCCGGCACCTGAAAAACCGTTTTGCCCCGCCCGGACAATTCGGGAAGGATCACGGCTTGCGAAATCGAGGTCTCGAAGGCACGACCCGGCAACGCTTGGGTCACCACCGCCTGCAATTCCGAGCGCAGCTTCGTGGCCCGGCCATCGACGTTGGTAAAGACGACACCGAGAACCTCAAGGTTCGGGTTGCGTTGCCGACGCACATCGGCGATGTCCTTGAATGCTTCAGTCAATCCGCCCAACGACAGGGGGTGCGGAAAGGCTGACAGTAGGAACCACTCCACCGATGAGTATGCGGCCACGGTGGTGGTTTCCGCAGCGGCCGGCGCCGTATCGAGGAAAATGAAGTCGTAGCGCTTTCTTGCCTCGGCCAGGGGTCGTTCCAGGATTTTCGCGCGGTCGGCGAACTTGGATAGCAGCGTGTCGAGTTCGGAGAGTTGCGGGCGCGAGGGAACCAGATTAACACCGCGCGGCATCTTGTCCGTAATGACCAGGTGCTCAATGCTCTCGCAGGCGGTGAGCATCTCCAGGGTGCCGGCATAGCTGTTTTCCGGCACGCCCAGGTGCTTCGTCGCTCCGGCGGCTGGATCGAGGTCGATGATCAGACAGCGGTAACCGCCCTGACCTAATGCGGCCGCCGTGTTGACGCTGTTGGTCGTCTTGCCGACCCCGCCTTTCTGATTGCCGACAGTGATCGAGATTCCGAGTGGCTTATTTGTCATCATGTCTCCTCCAATGTGTAAAGCGGTTTGGTGGTCCCAACGCCGAAAGCGATTAGCAATGCCGCGTTCCGGCGATTCGGACTGCGGGCGTGCCTGACTTTCCGCTCTCAGGCATTCCCGCATTCGCCTGAAGATCGAGTAGCACACGAGTGGGTCATTTGGCAAGAAAAAATGTGCGTGACGCGGCGAATGAGCCTTTGGCGACAACGTGGAACCGGAACCACTTGGTGAGCAAGTTGCCCGCCTTCCCGCTCGCGGGATAGCCCGCCGGCCAATTCGCGTAACTACAAAGAAACGGTCTTGCGCGGTCTGGTGAAGAGAGTTAGCGTCGAACCGTGCGATCGTCCGCCCGCATCTCCATTGCCGGGCGCGCAACGTCGCTACAAGTGTAAGGGTGATGAACTGAGCACCGGCATGAAACGAAAATGGCGACTCTTAGGTCGCCATTCATGCGGCTCACGATCGACGGGAGGTCGAGCGCTGCACGGGTGATTCTCGCAAGATCAACCTAGCGCAGTTTCGCATGGACTGTCAACCCCACGATCGCACCAATCGGCGACATGGCCGAATGGGTGTCCATCTCCTCGGGCAACCCGGACGCCCGTCGAGTGTCCGTTCAAATGGTGTTCGATCGTGTGGAACAATTCGTGGAACAAGTGTCGATCTGCCCGAAAAACAGCCTACGCGCTGCCAAAGCCGGAAGGAGGGTTCGTCTTCATCTCGGCGATGGCTCTTATTCGAGCGTGGTGGGCCTACAGACGCGCGATGATTCGGTTGTACGACCTTCGGGTGTGGTTCGCATGTTTTGAGGTCGTGGCAAGGCGCTGCGGCGCTGCTCCCAATCGATCCCCGCGATACTCATTCGATGAGCTTCGCAGATTGGCCGGAGGCAAATCGGTTGAGGTCGTTAAAACAGCGGTCGGCAGACTTGTGCGGGCCGGGGTCTTGTCATGGTCGGAGAATCTCATCCGGTTCCCGTCACTCGCCCACGACGCCGCCGAAAGCGCCGATTCCGAATTGCGGAGGATGATCGATCTTGTCGCGAACCATCGCCGTAAAGTCCCCGTCCCACGGCGGATCATCCGATTCGTCGCCGGCTGCTCTAAGCCGGTCACCATCGCGACGATTCTGGGGATCATGCTACGTTGCCTGTACTACCGCGACGGGGCTTGCGCGCCTGATGGGCGCTGCAAGGCGTCGTGGATTGCCGGAGTTTTCGGCGTCGATGAGAGAAACGTGAAGGCGGCGCGTGGGTACCTGAAAGACGTCGGTTGGCTCATCGTCGAACAATCGTCACAGACCGCCCTGAACCGCTGGGGCAGTCGCCTGCGAGTCAACCTTTGCTGGCAAGCAGTGCAGCCGCACCAGCGCATTGAACCGCCGCGCCCTCAGCGTCACGCATCACCACCCCTCGCGCCCGCGAATCCGCGCGAATCACCACCCCCAAGAAATGACCGGGAACTCTCTTCGAGATCGATCCACCAGAAACCCGCCCCGCGGGGTTCTGGTGTTTGTGAACCTGCTTTGTCGTCAGCTCAAGAAGCTCCCTGGCCCAACACGGGACGTCGTGTACCCGAAGAGCCACGCCTGCATCCGTCCGGCGTCAGTACGATTCCCGATCTTCGCGACGTCTGCGCGGAGGATTTGAAGGTGCCCGCACGCCTCAGCGTGTTGTTCGCGCAGGCCACTGCACGCGGCCTCATCGACGGCGGCGAAGCCGCGAGACTCCGGTTTTTCGCGGCGGCGCAGCACGCGCTCCGCGTCGGTACGACGAACCCGTGTGGACTCTTCGCTGTCGTGGTGCGCCGCAACCTTTGGCGGTTCGTTTCCACAGGTGATGAAGACCGCGCCCGGGCATTGATGGCCCTCGGGCGCGACCTGCAATCGCATCGGCGCCGACCCATTTGCGTCCCAGGCTCTGGAGATCCGGTCCTCGCCAAGGACGTGCTGCGCACTCTGTTGCGAAGTCTACGAGCGCGTTGGTCGTTCGCTGGTTCGTGTCGCTCGCGTACGCTTGTTGCCCACCATGCACATCGTTAGCAGCGACATTGAAAGCATGCCGATTGCCCCTGTGCCGCAAGCTTGTGGACTTGCCATGGGCGGGGATGGAACCACCTGAAAAACCGGAGATTCGACACAACCATCGCCTATGCCGTCCATGTCTATGTCCGTTTGGTTCGGATTGGCCAGACCGACGCAGTTGTCGCATCGATCAAGGACCGCATCGTTATCCGTGTCACTTGAAGGGCCGGTCAGGCACAACTCGCACCCGTCGTCGATTCCGTTGTCGTCACAGTCTACGAATCCAGAGTTCGTTGGATCACGGTCGCACGCAGTACACCCCGTGACCAGGAAGAGGAGCGACCCGGAGTTTCCTGCCTCCGCCTGTGACTCGCTGACGGCACTCAACGTGATCTGCACATCGGTGAAACTGAGTGGCTGGTCGTCGCATTGCCCGTTCAAGGCCAAAACGCAGGAATCACTGCAAGTGGCGGGTGCCGACGCCGAATCCCGGGGACCACAATCTCCGCAGTCGGTGCCGTAATCACAATTGCTGTAATCGGATCCGGGACCCCCGTCGTCGCAGTCGTTGTCAAAGTCGAAGCGGCAGTCATTCGAGCAGATCGGTTCGCCGCCGGAATAAGCTGCGGGGCCACAATCGGAGCAATCGGTTCCTGGCGGGCAGATTTCCCGTTCCAGAAAATCGGCGGGTACCACTACATCCACCTCCACCGTGGCGACACCGCCGCTCTCGATGCTCACCGAGCTGGGTTCGGCTCGGGTGACAAGTCCACGGTTGTCGGTGACGGTCACGCGGAACGTGTCCGACGGTCCCAGATTCCGCACATGAAATCGCGGGGAACTCTTCGCGCCGAGCGGAAGGAGTCCGAGGGATAGCGGCATGGGCAGATCGGCGTCCGTCGTAACCTGAACCGACTGCCCGCGAAACTGGCCGGGAAACACACGCTCAAACGGAAAACCGTTGCCGTCTTCCCCGCTCACCGCGACCAGGAATGGTTGATCCGGCAAGCTGACCGTCCCGACGAAATCCGAAGGGGCGGCGAGTGGGTTGCCGGTTGCCAACTCAATCACACCGATTTCATCGCCGGTGGGGCTGATCATGTGGAACGATGGGTTTACAAAGGGACCGAAAACGTTGGCCGCCGCCAACACCGGGCCTCCCACCAGCGGCTGACCCGGAAACGGAAAAAGTGCCTCATGCCCGGCGCGACCCGACTCAACCACGAATTCGAAGGAGAGGGCGTCGATTTCGCTGGCGGCTCTGGCGGTCATCGAGAACGCCCCACCCCCGATGGCCTGCAGGGTCCAACGGCCGGGTTGGGGGGCAACAATGGAGACGATGCAACCGTTCGCGAAATTGCTCACAGTCACACCGGGATCCCCTTCGCTTAACAAAACCCCGGCCGGGCTTCGCAACGTCACAGATTCCTTCGTTTCCATCGACACCGCCACCACAAGCTGTTCGATGGTGGAATCCACAACGATGGGAATGTCCCTCACGCCCGACGCTCCCTCACGCGGACCGCAGTCCAAACAATCCGTTCCCAAGTCACAGATTGAATAATCAGATCCCGGACCGCCGTCATCGCATTCACCATCTGAGGCCGTTCGGCAGGCGTCTGAGCATAGTGCCACCGACTCAAGCACGTCGCTGATCGTCTTTACATTCGTGAGCCGGCGAGCAAGTTGAGGGCGTACCAGTTGGAAAACATCGTGAACCTCTCGTTCGCCGAGAAAGAATGCTTGGCCGCCCGTCTCCGCGGCGTTGCGCAGGAACACCGGATCGAGGGATGAGCACGATCCGGAAAGCACAGGCGACACCGTGATGCGCTTGTCCTTCGCAACTTTGATGGCTGCATCTGCGACTTCCGGGTCAGAGCTGCTGGCGTCGGTGAAAAGGAGGAGCGTTGAATCCTTCTGGCTGGCACTCAAGGCGCGAAGCAACGCTGTCTGCGACGGTTCGGGACAATCGCCCCCCTCGCTGACCCGGATGTTTTCGACAACCCGTTGAAACGTCATGGCGTCTCGCGTCACGACGGGCTCGCCGATATCCGGATCGTTGAAGGGCAAAAACAGGTACTCGGCCGGCTCTTCACCGGATGCGACAATCTCGCTGACCAGGGAAGTGATTTCCGCTTTGACTTGCGCGATCTCATCCTCCATGCTGCTGGTGACATCCACGACGAAGGCCAGCGTGCCGCGCCCGGTTATCCCCATCAGCGCCCTGATCGCTTTGGCATTTCCGGCCACGCCTCGCTCATTCAGAATGCCCTCGATGAAATCACGCGTGCTGGTTTCCGCGAACTCCCGAGCGCGTTCGTGCCCGGAAAGACTGGCATCATCCTTGTGAGTGCCGACGCAGCCGCCAAGGGCGCCGGACGCCAAGAGGTTTCCATGCAAGCATCGCCCCGGAGGTGGAAACTGATCGCAGCCGCTTGCACCGTACCAATAGCCCGACGTGAGCGGGTGGGTGGAGGACAAACCTGTCGGATCGTTGAGGAACGTGCCAAGCACATCCGCTGGCTGACGCGTCTGACTGCAATACTGTGTATTGTTGTCCGGGAAGCGGGGGTCATAGGGCGGAGGGTCGGGCAGGACTCGGGTTCCGAAGCCTTCGAGCGGCAGCGGACTTAACACACCGGCGTCGGTCAACTCCACGTAATTGGAGTGGGCGTAAAAATCCTGAATCGCGTGGAGCGCACGACCGAGTTCACGTCGCGCTTCCGCACCATCGGGACTTGGCGCCGTGATGAACTCGATGATCTTGCTGCGCCGCTCAATGATTGCGGCGCTACCAGCCGAAAAATGATCGCTGTCGAAGTGTAATTCATGCAGGTTGAACGAGTTGGCATTCTGGGGCAAACAGGTACGTAGGCCGGAGGGAATCGGATAGCCGTACAAGTGCCAGGCGAGAAACTGCAAACAATCCGACTGCTGGTTGTGAAGGCTTACCTCGTTAAGAGCAACCGGCGTGAAGCTGAGCGTCTCTCCATCGACCACGCGCTGTACGCGCCGGAGCGCGTCGTCCGTAATGGCCGCGTGGGTCGGTGATTTGAAACCCATTGCATCAGGATTCAGAACTGAAACGGCCGCCGCCGTGAGAAACGGCAGCAGTAACCAATGCAGGCCGGACTCCGCTACGACTCCGTCGGCAGACATGCGAGACCGAGAATTCATCGTGTCCTCTCCTAGCATCGCGGACTCACGCTTGCAGCGCCGAGAATCCGCTGTCCGTTAGTTTTTGAGTCAAGCGCCGTTGCACCGGCGCACGTTTCGTCATCAGAAACGGGCATCACCGCCCGAGTTCCATTTGTGAAGGCTACTCGCCTGATTCTGGGTTTCTCAATCCGCCCCACGTGGTAAGGTGCTTGTATGCGGAGGTCCCATGCGTCATCCCGCAATTCCTTACTCCGTAGGTTTTTGCTTCGGCTTGCGGACCGCGCGATGTGCGGCGACGAGCCGCGCCGGCACATCCGCGCGGTCGGTGGCGTTGAGCCGCTCGAACAGCCCCTTGCGGTGGATCCGCACGGTGTCACGCTTCATCACGAGGAGTTCGGCGATCCGCCCGTTGTCGTGGCCCAAGCAAATGAGCCTCGCGAACTCCGACTGAAGGGGCGTCAACCTGAACCGCCTTGCAAGCGTTTTCCGTTGGTACGGCGTAAACAGTTCGGGCAGCGGATGCTTGGCAAACGAATCCGATCCGCCGTTTTCCACGCCGCCAACCTCGCTCCGAAATCTCACGTGCGGCCTTGGCCCGTTCCAAACTCGGCCTTCGGTCGCGGCGAAGACCGTCGGGACACCGCTGCAAACCCCTACGGCGAGGAAGCACCGACCCCCTTCACGCGGAAAATGAAAAAAAATCGCGACCCGCTACAATCGCGGAAGATGGGCCCCGGCACCGAGCGGGGTCGGAGTCCAAACGTGCTGGAACGCTGAGGCCGGTCGGGACCGATGGAGTCAATACTTTGATTGGGATCGCCGAGGACACGATCACTGCCGCCGTCAGTGGCGATACCGACGCCGTTGGTCGGCTATTGGTGGCCGTTGACCCCGAGCTTCGCCGGCATATCGTCGGCAAAATAGGCAAAGTCTACCGCGCTGCCCTTTCGGACGACGACGTGATTCAGGTGACCTTTGTTGAGGCGTACCTGCGCATCGGCCAACTGGTGACGCTGTCGGTTGAAGCGTTCACCGCGTGGTTAAAGCGAATCGCGGACCGCAACTTGATCGACGCGATTAGGGAACTCGATTGCGACAAGCGTCCGCCACGCCGACGGCAGGTTGTAAGCGTCGAGTCGAACGACTCTTACACCACGTTGCTGGCGACGCTGGGAAGCACGGGGACCAGTCCGACGCAGGGAGCAAGTCGAGAGGAAATAAGGGCCATCATGGACCGGGCCATCAGCCAGCTCCCGACGGACTACGCCAAGGTCATGCGGTTGTATGACTTGCAAGAGCGGTCTATCGACGAAGTCGCTGCGGCATTCGATCCACCCCGAAATCGGGGAGCGATTCACATGCTACGTGCGCGGGCCCATGATCGGCTCCACGAATTGCTCGGCGACACGGCCCAGTTTTTTTCGGATGGCGCGTGAAGCAGGGCATCCGTTTCTCGCCATGACCTGATGGACGACATCTGTATGGCCAAACCGCTTCTTGACGCAGGGAGCCAAGGTGCCGACGCGCAAGCGCTGGTCGATTATGCCTGCCGGCAGACTGCGAGCGCTGTCAAGGCCGCGCCGCTGGAGCGTGCAGCCCTCCCGGCCGCCGGGTCCATTCCCGGCTACGAGCTTGTCGAGGAAATCCGCCGCGGCGGCCAGGGCGTAGTCTACCGGGCGATTCAGAAATCCACCGGCAAGCCCGTGGCCATTAAGGTGCTGCGCGATCGCCTGGTTGTGCGACCAAAGGAGCGGGCCAGGTTCGAACGGGAAGCCGACATCCTCGTTGCGCTTGACCACCCAAACATCGTGGGCATCGGCAACAGGGGGTCGTTTGGCGGTCATTTTTTCATAGTGATGGACTTCATCGAGGGCCAGCCGCTGGATGAATTTGTTCGTCGAATGCAGCCCACTCTCCAAGTATCACTTCGGCTCTTCGCCCGTATCTGCGATGCAATCCAAACCGCTCACAGTTGCAAGATCGTTCACCGCGACCTTAAGCCGAGTAACATCCTGGTCGACGATCGCGGCGAACCCCGCGTGCTCGATTTCGGCCTTGCCAAGCTCGGCTCCGATTCGGCACTCCGCGACGGGGACATGTCTTTGACACTCACCGGTGAATTCTACGGGTCGTTGCCCTGGGCTGCGCCGGAACAAGTCGAGGGAGCCAATGACCGGATCGACGCCCGCACCGACGTACACGCTTTGGGCCTCATCCTGTTCCACATGCTCACGGGACGGTTTCCATACTCCGTCGTTGGCCCGAAGCGCATGGTACTCAATACCATCGTACAGGCGGAGCCGACTCGGCTCGGCACGATTTGCCAGGACATCGACGACGACGTGAACACGATCGTGCAAAAGTGTCTCCAGAAAGACCCGGAGCGGCGCTACCGAGACGTCGCCGCGTTGCAGGAAGACGTTCGCCGGTATCTGGCCAACGAACCTATCTGCGCCCGTCGGCCCACCGCGGTGTACCGATTCCGTAAATTCGCAAGACGCAACAAGGCCGCGGTAGCTGGCGTCGGTGGGGTTTTTGTGGCGCTCATCGCGGGAGCGACAGTCTCGGTAGGGTTTGCAATCCGGGAGAGCGAGCAGCGCCATTTGGCTGAACAACGCCTGGAACAGACGGAGGATGCTCGCGCAGAAACGGAACTACGCCGGAATGAGGCTGAACAGGTTGCCGCCTTCCAGGCCACGCAACTTGCCGACATCGACACGGAGTTGATGGGCGTGCGCCTACGAGCTAGGGTGATTGCCGAGCGCCGCTCCGCACTTGAAGCGCGCGGGTCTGAGCGGTCCGTCGTCGCAGCCGAAATGCGGGAGTTTGAGACGTCACTTTCAGGCGTGAACTTCACCGTTGTTGCCCTTGAGATGCTGGACGAGAACATCTTCGATCGTGCCCTTGCGGCGATCGAAGGCCAATTCGCCGATCAACCGCTCGTCAAGGCGCGACTTTTGCAGGCGATTGCCGACACACTTCGCGACCTCGGTCTGCTCGACAGCGCGGCGACCCCGCAGAAAGAGGCATTGCACATCCGCCGGGAACAATTGGGAGATGATGATCCCGACACGCTGTCGTCCTTCAACAGCATGGGACAAGTGTTGCGTGATAGAGGAGATCTTGCGAGCGCCGAACAACATTTCCGCAAAGCGATGGACGCACGTCTTCAACAGTTCGGAAGAGACGATTGCAGGACGCTCTCGTCAATCAACAACATGGGTGCGTTGCTTCAAGCCCAGAGCAGGCTGGCGGAAGCGGAAGCGTATTTCCGACAGGCGTTTGAGGGGCGCCTGCGTGTACTGGGAACCGGGCATTACGACACACTGCAATCGGCAACCAATCTGGTTGGCCTTCTGAAGGAGCGGGGCGAGACAACTGAGGCTACGGTGATCTCTCAAATGGCCGTAACATGGCTCAAGACATTGCCGCGGGATGACCATCCGAAGTCGATTCAATCGATGAGCAATATCGCCTCCCTGCTTAGAAGTCTCGGAATGCCTATGGATGCAGAGCCCTTGTATCGCCAAGTTCTAGACCGTCGCCGTCGGGTGCTGGGCGACGATCATCCCGACACTCTCCAATCGATCGCCAACGTGGGACGTGTGTTGCTGATGCAGGAAAAGTTTGCGGAGGCAGACTCGTTTTTGTTCGAAGCCTTGGAGCGGCGACGACGTACTTTGGGCAGCGATCATCCCGACACGCTGAGCACAATCGAGGCGATCGGCGATCTGTTCTCAGCTCAGGGCAGGCTGTTTGAGGCCGAATCGTACCTTTGCGAGGCCTTGGCTGCGCGTCGTCGTACGCAAGGAAACGACCATCGAGTCACGCTGTTGTTGTTGCACAAACTGGGATCACTTTTTGAGGCCGAGGGTAAGTTGGTTGAAGCCGAGGACTGCTACCGCGAGGCTTTCGAGGGGCTGCATCGATTGCTAGGCCATGACCACCCGGATACGTTGGCTTCGATCCACGCACTAGGCCAACTACTTGTCGACGGGAATCAGCATTAGAACGCTATCGGTTTGCCTGCCGGCGGAAAGTACGTTGCTCGTCGTGTATGGATGGTAATGGGCGCCCCATTTCGCTATCCGGGCCAGACCCTTGTCCAGAATTCGACAAGTCGACGATGAGCGACGAGAAGATCGCGCTCGTCGATGGCCGTCTCCTCCGCCATTGCCGCGAATTCCTTTGTCCACGCATCCGGTGGTAGGGGGATTTCCTGCGGCACGGCGTGCGTGCCGCGCGTCTCAAACGTCCGTCGAACCGCGTCACGCACTTCCGCAAGCTCAAGTTGCTCACGTGCCATGAGCAGAATGAGGTCCACGAGGTCTTTCGTCCGGGTGTTTGGACGGTCGCTCCAGGGAAAGGTCAGGGCGTGGAGTTTCTCCGCAAACTGCTGGGCTTTCGGCACCGCCCGCACGGTCGCGGGCGTGATTCCGGCGAATCCGAGCACGTCATCGCCGGCCAACCGTTCAGGCTCGCCCGTCAGTGCGTCGCCGATGCCAACGTCAACATGGAACTGTGCAAATCTCTTGCCGGCGACGAGGGCATCCACAGGGAAGCGAGCGCCGCCCATCGGGGCTCCTTGCAGCTCCGAATAGGCAGCCCCGATTCGGAATACGAAAAAATCGGCCAAGTCTCGGCTTGCGGCCTCCTGCAGGTGCTCACGGATTTGAAGAATACGGTCCTTGACGGCCGCCGCCGAGGAAACCGAAAGGTCTACGTCAGTTGTGGCGCGAGCATGGGGCCGGTACCGGAGTTCCATTGCGTACCCGCCCTTGAGCAGCCACGGTGGGTTCGGCGACGCAAACAGCCGAGCAAGCAGTCGCTCGATGGTGACGTTGAGTCGTAGCGTGTTGAGCGGGATACGCCGCTGGGCCGCAACGCCTTTGAGTCGCTCTTGCAGCGCCTGCCGAAACGCGGCCGCCGTTTTGTACCGATTGGGCATACACTAACCGATTCTCTTGAGCGCCTCGGCGAGCCGTGCCGGGATCGTCTTCCCGTCGGCCATGCGCGTCAGGGCAGCACGGCGAACGAGTCCGCGCTGAAGGGCGTCATTAAGGGCCTTTTCAAGCTGCTCTTGGGGAACCGAATCCCCGGCCGCAACATCGAGCAGCGTGCGCGCCGCATCGGTGATCCGAAAACCCTCTCGCTCCTCCAGTTCGCCTGCGGCCACCGTCGCTCTATGCAGGACAACGGCGCGGGGCGGCTTCTTTCGAAACGTGGGCGGAACGGTCAGATGCACCTTTTTCGGAAGCAGCTCGCCGAGTTCCAGGACACCGAGCGCCGTCTCGTGCGAGGCCACCGCCTGGTGTTCGTCATCCCGACCCCGGCTCCACAGCGATAGGCGAATGAGGTCGTCGTGCTCGGCGACAGGAACTTCGGGCAGCCGATAAAGACCGCGCCCAACGCGTTGGAAGTTGCCGGCATTCACGTGATAATCCACGTGCTGTTTCGAGTAGCCGGCGCTGATCGCCTGCTTGGCGGTGAAGTAGCCTCCTTGCTGCGAAGCCAGTTCGTGCAGCGTTCGTCGGGCGGCTTGGGTGTTTCGATAGCTCATGCACAAACGTCCAAATTATTTGGACCATTATGCAGACGACGCTGCGACGTGTCCACCTCCGAAAACGATCCCGCCGGACCAACCGCAGTAATGTGGCCGCGGCCTGTTGCGGAGTCGAGGCAAGCACTAAAGTTCCGTGTGGGGCTGACCAAGATTACCCCACTGAGTAGCATGGTCGTCGCCCCACACACGCGAGTAGGAAGCAACGTCGATGGGTCAGCCAAACACGCCAAGCGTCTTCGAACAGATCAAGGCAGGGCTGCAAGACAGCGTCGCCTACTCCAAAGGCACGCTGTCGCTGAAAACCACGGAGTTGCCGGTTCCGCCGCCGGCGATCACCCCGGAAGAGGTTTGAGGCCTGCGCCGGTCGATGCGTATGTCGGAGGCCGTCTTCGCCGCGATGCCGAATGTCTCGGCGAGGACCGTCCAGAGCCGGGAGCAGGGCGTCCGCGAACCGAGCGATGCGGCACTGCGAATGATTCAAATCGTAAGAGTGAACCCCGGCATCGTCCGTGAACTTTTCAACGGCAACTGCCGGTCCCCAAAACTCTTGGTTGCAGGGGCCGGCAATCGTCGCACGTCGCGACGCGTGGCGACGTAACCCACGCAGCTCGTCGCTATCAGGATACGCAGGGACCAATCGGCGAAAGCCGCTGTTCTTCGTCGAGCGATCGACATCCGTGCAGGAATGTCCGCATTTTCCCACGGCACGTCTGAAAAACTGGATTCCGTCTCCAGGCCTGCGGCGCGGGTCCCTGTCGGCCGTCGCTCAACCTCCGGGAGACGGGCGGAGCGAGCTTGGCGACTGCCGACAGGGTGCGACGTAGGCCGGGCCTGCGGACGGGTTCCCCGAGGCCTGAGCCTTAGGCGCGAGGGATGGTCCGAAATGAAGTGATCATCGGTTGGTCGCAGCGGCAACGGGTTCGTGTGGCAAAAATCCCGCTCCGCGAAAACACGGTTGTAAAAGGGCATCCCAACGCTCGGTCGTGATTCCGCGCAGCCTCCAGGCCATAGAACCCGCGCAGGCGAACACGTCCGCCGCATCGCGGAGTCCAATGAAAGTACAGAGGAATCGTGGTTTGTGCGCGTTCTTTGGTCCGGTTGAATTCGCTGTATTCCCCGCCGTGGCGACGGTTCTCCGGTTGTGGAGGCGAGGGGAATCGAAGATTGTTCGAGCCTTTCGGTAACGTGTTGTGAATGAAGGACTTGCGAATCCGCAAATTCTCCAAGCGAGGGGTGTGACCCTCCCAGGTCCGCGTGCAAAAACGGGGACGAAACGAGAACCGAAGGCCAGCCTCACAAGGGCAGGTCAGGGTCGTTCTTCACGAGACAGCAGGCTGAACCGGGGTCGGTCATAAGCGACGAAGAAACTTCAAGCACCGGCTGTCTCAATTGGGGAGCGTGTGCTTTCGATCCAGGGGTCGTCGAGGGTCTCCCTGCGGTTTCGTGGGCCAAATAGAGAATAGAGTGCCGGAAGCACAAGTAAGGTCAAAAGATTGTCCGTGATCACGCCACCGATGACGACGGTAGCGAGCGGTCTCTGTACCTCTGCGCCGATACCCGTGTTGAGGGCCATTGGCACAAAACCAAGGGCGGCGACGAGCCCGGTCATCAGAATCGGGCGCAAGCGGATGAGACGAGCTTCTTCGATGGCTTGGTTCAGCTCCGCGCCGGCGGCCCACCGCTGCTTGATCGTCGAAACCAGGACGAGTCCGGTGAGCACGGACACGCCCGATACGGCGATGAAGCCAATTCCCGCCGAAATGGTAAACGGCATTTCCCGCAGCCACAGCGCGATGACGCCACCGAGCGCGGCAAAGGGCGCCCCGGTGAAGACGATTAACGAATCACGCACCGAATTCGTGCTCAGGTAAAGCAGAATGAAGATCAACGCCAGGGCAACTGGGATCACGATCAACAAACGCGTCGAAGCGCGGATGAGGTTTTCGTACTGACCTCCGAACTGGAAGAAATACCCTGCCGGCAGTTTGACTTTCTCTTCAATCTCGCGCCGGGCCTCCGCAACAAAACCGCCCAGATCACGACCTCGAACGTTGGTTTGCACAACGATCCTGCGCTTGGCCCACTCGCGGTTGATCGCAGACGGGCCCTCGATCTGTTGCACGCGAGCAAGGCGACCAATCGGAACCCTTTGTCCATCGGGGGCGGGTAGGAGGATGTTGGCAACGGCCTCAGGATCTCTACGGTAACGCTCGGGCAAGCGAACCACGAGGTCAAAACGTTGTTGCCCCTGACGGACCTGCCCCACGGGAATACCGCCGATCGCCTCAATGATTTCGAGTACGTGCTTCGCGGCGATCCCGTGGCGGGCGACAGCCGTCTGGTTCACCTTGACCTCAACGACCGGCAAACCGGTCAATTGTTCCGCCGACACATCCTCCGCCCCGGAGAGCCCTACCAGGACTTCCCGAACCTCGGCCGCTTTTTCTCGGAGAGTTTTGAGATCATCCCCGAAAATCTTGACGCCCAAATCGGAGCGGACTCCGGCGATCATCTCATTCATCCGCATCTCGATCGGTTGCGTAAAGCTGATGTTCTGGCCTGGGAAGCCAAACAACTCCGCGTCCATCAACGCGGCCAGTTCCGTTTGTGTGGCGGCGCGTTTCCATTGTTCGCGCGGGGTCAGCGTTACGAAGACGTCGGTTACCTCCAGCCCCATCGGATCGGTAGAAACTTCCGGCGTACCGGTTCGGCTCCACACGTCGCGAATCTCGTCGGGGAAGCGTTCCAAGAGGAACTTCTCAATCTGGGTGTTGTAGCGCATTGTCTCTTCGAGGGAAATTCCGGAAAGCCGAACGGCGTTGAAGACGATTGCCATCTCGTACAGCCGGGGCACGAATTCACTCCCCAGCCGGGTCGCAAGGAACGTGCCCCAGGTGAGGATTGCGCCGCACACAATGAGCGTGCCGACTCGAAAGCGAAGGGCGAGCTTAAGCAGTGGCCGGTACAACCACTGCGCTCCTCGTACGACCAGGTTTTCACGTTCCTTGATATTTCGAATCAGAAGCAGACTCGAAAGAACGGGTGTCAGCGTGAGGGAAAAAATCAGGGAGCTAAGCAACGCGAAGATGACTGTCAGAGCCATGGGACGGAAAAGTTTGCCCTCGATTCCTTCCAACAGGAGGATGGGCAGGTAAACGACCATAATGATCAGTTCGCCGAACATGGTTGGCTTGCGAACTTCAATGGCCGCGTCGCGGACGATTTCGACGATCGACCGATTGTCCCGCTTGTGTCCAAGCTTGCGAACACTGTTCTCGACGCTGATGACGGAGCTATCTACTACGAGACCAAAGTCGATGGCGCCGAGGCTTAGCAGGCTGGCGGCAATTCCAACGTGAAGCATCCAGTTGAACGCGAAAAGCATCGCGAGAGGAATCGCTAGAACGACAATCAAGCCGGCCCGCAAGTTCCCCAGGAAGATGAAGAGTACGGCAACCACCAGCAAGGCACCCTCCACGAGGTTTCGTTCCACCGTGGCGATGACCTTGTCAACCAGTTCCGTTCGCTCGTAAACGACCTTGACTTCGACATCGGATGGCAGCGACTTGCGGACTTCAGCGAGGCGCTCTTCCAATCTACGCGTGACGACGTGCGCGTTCTCGCCCATGAGCATGAAACCAAGCCCATGGACCACTTCGCCTCGGCCGTTGGCGGTCACGCCGCCGCGACGAAGTTCATGGCCTTCGCGTACATCGGCCACGTCGTGAACATGGATGGGGACACCGTCATGTGCGACGATGACGACATTGCCTATTTCCTCTTCGTTCGTGGTCAGACTTACGCCTTGAACCAGGTGCAGCTCTCCTCCGCGCGAGATGTTCCCACCGCCCACGCTGAGGTTGTTCTCTTCCAGCGCTGCCAGTACGTGGTCAAGAGTCAGTTCGTATTTGATCAGCCGGTCGGGATCAGCGAGTACATGATATTGCTTGCGTTCACCACCCCAGGTGTTGATCTCCGCGACGCCGGAAACGGATTGGAGTTGGGGGCGGATGACCCAATCTTGCAGCGTCGTGAGCTCCGAAAGGCTGCGCGTTGGGCTAGTGATGATGTAATGGAAGATTTCGCCGAGGCCGGTGGAGATCGGACCCAACTCGGGCTTCTCAACGCCGACGGGAAGTTCAACGCCGCCCAGCCGCTCGGCGACCATTTGTCGGGCGAGGTACACACTCGTTCCGTCCTCGAAAATGGTGCTTACCTGGCCGAAACCGAATTTCGAGACCGAGCGAATTTCAGTGAGTTTCGGCAGGCCACCCAGGGCTCGCTCGACGGGGAGCGTCACCTGCTGCTCGATCTCGACGGGTGAAAGCGCCGGCGCTACTGTGTTGACCTGCACCATGACCGGAGTCGTATCGGGAAAAGCGTCGATGGGGAGCTTGGACATGGCGAACACGCCCAGCCCCACCATCACCAGGGACAGTACGACAACCAGAAAGCGGTTGCGGAGCGACCAGGTGATAATCCAGTTGAGCATCGGGAATCCTCGCGGGGTTACTTTTTCTTCTTGATGTCGTCGGGACAGCACCCGGCGCCGATTTCACCCTTGAGGATCTCGGTCTTGAGCAGGAAACTGCCGGCGACCACAACCCGCTCCCCTTCACGCACGCCGTCACGCACCTCGAAGAGATCCTCGTTGGCCAGGCCGAGGCGAACCTTGCGCGGTTCAAACGTGGTGTCATTCTCTTTTACGAATACCATATTGCAGCAGCCATCCCATTGCACGGCCTCCTTCGGTACCACGAGCGCCTGCTCGTTGTCTCGGACCTGAACATGTGCCTGGCCGAACATGTTCGCTTTGAGCATGCCCTCCGGGTTTACGAATTCCGCCCGGGCCTTGAGTGTACGCGTTCTGGGATCGATCTTCGTGCTGACCCATGCGATCTGCCCCGCGAACGAATCGCCCTCGAACCCTTCGAGTTGAAGCGTGACCCGCATGCCGACTCGAAGCTGTACTCGCGGCTCCGCCAAATCAAGCATGGCCCACATCCGCGCAGTATCAGCCACGCTAAAGAGCATCCGCGACGTCTCGACGGTTTCACCGATGACGGCGGTTCGCTCCACGACTTCGCCATCGAAAGGAGCCGTTAGCGACAACAGCGACGACGTATCGCTCGTTTCCCTGAGGTAGGCGACTTCCTCTTCGGAAAGCCCCAACAAGCGGAGCTTCTGTGCTGCCAGTGATTCTGCGATTCTGGCTTCCGTGAGTCTGTTTTCGATCTCCTGCACGTCTCGCAGAGGCGATAGCCCGGTTTTCCCCAACGCGGACTCACGCTCAAAGCTCTTGGTCTGAAGGGCAACCGAGGACATGGCCTGGAGCAAGTCGGACTTGGCCGCCGCTAGTTCAGGCGAATCAATAACCGCCAGCACATTCCCTTGGGCCACCTTCGCGCCTAGATCGACCCGCACTCCACGGACGACCCCGGGCACTCGCGACGATAGTTGCGCGAATCGGTTCCCGTCGTAGGCAATTTCGGCATTGCACGTAACGGAATACGTCAAAGGCTGACGGGCGACCTCGAAGAAGGTCAACCCGGTGCGCCTGGCCATGTCCGCAGAGACGAGCCGAACCGTCGCCTTGTCGTTCGTGCAGGCGGGAGAAGGGGGGCGTTGGCTTCGCGGCATCGCCGCGTACTTCTGGTTGAAGTCGGTTGAAATGCGTTCGCGAAGGGTTGCGTTGCACTTCATGCATTGTGACTCCGGCACCTCGTGCTCGGCGCACCAGTCACCTGCCTTCTTAAAGGATTCGACCAGCGCCGGATTGCATCGCGTGCAGACAGATTTGGGAATGCCGTGTGCCTCGCACGCCTCACCACCGGCTCCCGTACTCGAGTCGGGAATGACGGGGAATGCTCCGTGTGGCTCGTCCCCCGGTGGAGCGTTGCCCGAGCCTTTGTCGCCGGGTTTGAGCCTCTCCCATCGCTCCTTCACTTCGGGATGACATTGGACGCATTGAGTCTCGGGCAGCCCATGCTCCTTGCACCAATCGCCCGCCGACTTGAACTTCTCAATGAGTGATTCATCGCAACGGGTACACACCGACTCGGGAACTCCATGCCCCGTGCACCAGCCCTTCGATAGGTCCGGCGATAACGGGCTTGTGTCCGGTCCGAATGCAGCGGCGCTCTTTCCGGCTGCGGCCGGCGGTTTCGCGGACTGAGGCTCCTCGCTCTTCTTGCACCCGGTAACGGAGATAATCGCCGCAGCCAACAGCAGCGGTGTAGGGATGTAGATTGTTCTCATGAGTTATTCCTCAATGATTCTGCCAGTCGACAGGCGTCGGCGCGTTGTGCGACATGCCAGCGAAATTGTACTGGAAAACGAAATTCGCCACCGATCGGCGAAACGCCGGGCGGGCGAAGCCAAACGACGCGCGGTAACGCCGGATCAAATCAGCAAAGGAAAAACGCGGCACGCTTCGGGCGTGAAAAATGGAATGTCGGACAGGCGTTGAGCTACACCGCTTTGCAGGACCAAGGCGGCGTGGCATCTAAGTGGCTGAACGAAGCACGCGACCTGCAAGGGCTCTGTTTTTTGCACGAAGACACCATGCGCCGAGCAGAAGCAACGGTCGGGCGCATCCCCCTGGGGGACAGCGGGCCCATCCGCTTCACCTTCCCCTGTGCGGCCGTGCCCGCAGCACGAAGCCGAAGCAGGCGCACGCTGGCTGGCTTCGGCTCGGATCCCGCAAAGGATGGGGCAAGCAAAGCCGACCCAGGCCATTAGAAAGTATGAAGGAGCCCTTCGCATCGTCGATACAAGGATAGGGCCGTGACCGTGGTTGTCAATGTCATCGTGTTTCGTGCCGTTGACGACGTTCCCAGCGTGGGGTCACTCTTTCGTAACTGTACCCCACGAGAGCTTTACGACGCTGCCGCTTGCGGGGACAAGCGGAAGTTCAACCGAAAAACGACCTCCGCCCCCTGGGAGCTTCGACGACAGGTGGTACGCGGTGCTTGCCTGGCCAAGTTCGGACTCGTCCGGCGACAAGACTGCAACGCGTACGGTGCCGTCCTGTTCCGCCGCCGAAGCAGCCTCGGCGATGATGCGACCATGAACCCGAAGGGATGCGCCGCGTATTTCCGCGTGCGCGTGAGGCAGCTTTGTTCCCACAGCGGTGTCGGTCACCAGCTTCAAGGTGCCGTCGTCGAACAGATCGCGGTGACGAGGTCGAAGCACAAACCAGCCGGCGACCATCGCAACCTGGAGGATCAGGAGCACAGCCACGATCCAGCTCATGCGTTTTTCGGTCCGCCTTTTCATGGCCGCGGTTGCTCGTTCACCGCCAGCGAAGTTCCCTGCTGCGTGGATGGATGGCTTCGTAGCAGCCGGAGTCCGTTGGCAACCACGATGAGGCTCGCGCCCATGTCGGCCAAGACCGCCATCCACAGCGTTGCAAGGCCCAAAACCGCAAGAAGAAAAAAGATCGACTTGGTCACGATCGCAAAGGCAATATTTTGAGCGAGCACAGACGCCGTACGCCGGCTCAATCGAACGAATTCAGGAACGCTTCGCAGGTCATCACGCATGAGCGCCACGTCAGCTGTTTCGAGAGCCGTGTCTGTCCCGGCCGCTCCCATTGCGAAGCCGATGTCTGCCTTAGCCAGCGCGGGAGCGTCGTTGATGCCGTCGCCTACCATGCCAACCCAACCATAGCGGGCCTTAAATTCATCGATGGCGGTGAGCTTTTCTTCGGGGAGCAGATTGCCTCGGCCGTCGTCGATGCCGACCGCCTTGGCGATGGCTTCGACGGTGCGCTGGTTGTCGCCTGAGAGCATAACGGTGCGCAGGCCCAGCGCATGAAGTTCGCGGAGCGCGGCGATGCTTGTCTCGCGCGGTGTATCCGCCACTGCGAGTATGCCGATCGCCTGCCGGGATGTCGCTACAACGATCGCGGTCTTGCCTTGGGCCTCAAGCTGCGAAAGCTGCGACTCAACCTCCGGGGAGCAAACGCCGCGCTCTTCAGCAAGGCGGTGATTGCCTACATTGTAAGTCTCCCCGTCAATACGGCCCGAGACGCCGCGGCCGGTGATCGATTCAAACTGTCCAATGGACAAAAGCGGTCCAGTCCAGCCTTCCCGGACTGCGTGCGCGATCGGATGAGCGGAGAGCGCGTCGAGACTTGCGGCGATTTGCAGCACCTGGTCGCGGCCGTGCCCGTTTTGGGGAAGTACGTCGACCAATCTTGGCTTGCCTTGCGTTACGGTTCCCGTCTTATCGAGGGCAATGATCCGAAGCTTCCGTCCGGTCTCCAGATAGACCCCGCCCTTGATGAGAATCCCGCGGCGAGCCGCCGCAGCCAAACCGCTCACGACGGTTACGGGTGTGGAAATCACTAGGGCGCACGGACAGGCAATTACCAGAAGCACCAGCGCTCGGTAGAGCCAAGGCATGAACGGTTGGGAGAATACCAGCCACGGCACAACGGCCAACGCCCCCGCAAGCGCTACGAGGACAGGGGTGTAAATTCGCGAGAAGGCGTCAACGAAACGCTGCGTCGGCGCCCGCTGCGATTGCGCTTCCTGCACGGTGCGAACGATCCGGGCCAGCGTCGACTCGTCTTTCCCTCCGGTCGTACGGAACTCCAGCACGCCATTGCCGTTGATGGTGCCGGCAAACACGGAATCCCCCACGGTTTTGTCGACTGGGACGCTTTCGCCGGTGATCGGCGCTTGGTCGACAGAAGATTCACCTGCGACGACGACACCATCGAGCGGCAAGCGCTCGCCCGGTCGGACGCGCACAATCGCGCCGGCCACGACCTCCGACGCCGGCATTGGCGACCACGAGCCATCCGTTTGCTTGACGGCGGCTACGTCCGGAGTCATCGCCATGAGCGACCGAACGGCGTTACGCGCACGATCGAGCGAGTATGCTTCGATGTGCTCGGCGAGGGCGAACAGAAAAATTACCACGGCCGCCTCGGGCCACTCCCCGATCGCGGCCGCTCCAATCACGGCGACGCTCATGAGGAAGTTGATGTTGAGCGTACGAGCGCGGAGTGCGATGAAACCCTTGCGGATGGTGGGCAGTCCGCCGACGACGATTGATGCGGACGCCATCACCATGACCGGCAGCGTTGTCTCATCGTCGAGCGTCAACGCCACGATCTCGGACGCCACGGCCAGCGCGCCGGAAATCGCAAGTGAAGCTCTCACCCGCCATGCAGGAATTGATCCAGTTGTTTCGTGGATACCTCGCCCGCCTGTCGTCGGGTCGGAGGTCGCGTCGGCCCATCCGGAGCCGGTGGTGGGCGTCATTCTCACCGAGCGGATGGCCTTGTGCAGGACCGATTCATCTTCAAGATCATGCGTCACCGTCAAACGGCGATTCATCACATCGAACTCGACGGATGCCACGTCAGGCAGGGCGGACAAGCTTTTCTGAAGCACGGCCTGTTCTGCCGCGCAGTCGAGTTCCGAAACGATGATTGAGGTTTTCTTTAGCGGCATGAGTCACGCATTTGAAACACGCTCATCACTTTCGGCGAGTTTCAGGCACCGACCGGTCGTGTATGATCCGCACCGACGCTGGCGATGATGGGATGGGAAGTCGTGCCGCAAAGGCTGCATGGCGAATACGTGAGCTCCGCAGCGGCCGGCCGACTTCCACGCGGTCCTCGGCCATGACGGTCGCGTCCGTCGCGAGTAGTTGAACACGGACATGACCCGGCTCGATGAACCGCTTGACGTAGCCGTGAATAACCACTTTGTCGACCGCGTGTTCCACGTGAACATCTCTGTAGTAGCCTCGGTCGGCGGGGACCAGCTCGAGGCCGAGTAATCCGGAATCGGTGATAGTGGGAGCGGCAATGCGGCATCCACCAAGCGAGAAACACCCGGCTAGGGCAGCCAAAGCAATGGAGCGGCACAGCCGTTGCCAGGCGATTGTCAGGAGTGGCGGGGACATTCGTCGAACCATCTCATCTTGTTGTGGCCTGCACGGGTTGCAGGGTGGTCGCAACCGCCCGGTGACGGCCGGACGGTTGCGCCGCTGTGTAGCACCTGCAAACGAATCCTTATGGTTTTTTCGTGCCGTGGTCGTGGCCGTCGCCCTCCTTGTGATCGTGGCCCTCATGATCCCCATGCGCCTTGCACTCGCCGTGTCCGACACAGCGTAGATTCGTGCCTTCTCGCACCCAGAGGTGCGCATCATCGCCTTCGCCGGTCACAAAATACTGCGTCTCGCTCTTGACCGGCTGAGCTCCAGTTTGGGCCAGTAGACTCCCGCCGACCGCTGCAAGACCGATGCCCATTGCGAGACCGACGATAAACCCAAATCGATTCGAACCCTTCATACATCACTCCTTGTTCAAGTAGGAACACATGTCGCCTGCTTGCAGGCCGCCGAACACGCGTCGGCGAAAACTATCCAAATCTTCCTCGCTCAGGGGACGATTCAGCCGATGTGGCTCCAGTTGCCAAGATTGCGTCTCCAACCGCTTCCCATGCCTCTGGTTGAGGTTGCGGTCGGCCGCTTGGATGCTTTCCGGTGAAGATGCGATAGAGCGCGGGGAGCACGACGAGAGTAAGCAATGTGCTGGAGATCAAACCGCCGATGACCACAGTTGCGAGCGGACGCTGAACCTCGGCGCCCGTGCCCGTTGCAAGCGCCATGGGAACAAAACCGAGCGAGGCAACCAGTGCCGTCATAAGCACAGGTCGTAGACGAGTGAGTGAACCATGAATAATGGCATGCTCGACTGGTTCACCTCGATCTCGAAGCTGGTTGATGAAGATGATCATCACCAGCCCGTTAAGCACGGCGACGCCGGATAGCGCGATGAAGCCTACCGCCGCCGAAATAGAGAACGGCATATCTCGCATCCACAATGCGACTACGCCGCCGGTGAGTCCCAACGGAACGGCGCTGAAGACAAGAAGCGAGTACTTGACGCTCTTGAACGTAGCAAAAAGCAGGAGAAAAATGAGTAAAAAACACACCGGTACGACAACGGTGAGTCGTTGCTTGGCGGCCACAAGGTTCTCGTAGGTGCCGCCCCAGACCAGCCAGCCGCCCGGCGGCAGTTTGACGTTCGCTACTTTGGCCTGGGCTTCCTGCACAAACGACCCCAGGTCGCGGCCGCGCACGTTGCTTTGAACCACAATGCGTCGTTTACCGTTCTCTCGGCTGATTTGGTTGGTGCCTTCCGCGATTGACACATTGGCGATATGACTTAAAGGAATAAAGCCGATCTCCGTTCGCTCCGACGCGCCCCCAAACCGGGGGCTGTCGGAAACCAACTGAATGGTTGGTTCAGATTCCTCGCTCCGTGGCAAGGGGATGGGCAGCGTTTCTAGTGTTCCAAGTTTGCCGCGAAGCGCCTCGGGGAGACGGACAACCAAATCGAAGCGGCGATCGCCTTCAAAGACCAGCCCAGCTTCCCGACCGCCCATCGCGGCCGCGACGACATCCTGTACATCCGCCATGCTCAATCCATATCGGGCGACCGCGGCGCGATCGATGTCCACGGTGAGGACGGGCAATCCCGTGGTCTGTTCGACCTTGGCATCGGCGGCCCCCCGAATGCCTTGGAGCACGCCAAGGATCTCCTCTGCCGTGCGGCGCATGGCATCGAAGTCGTCGCCGTAAACTTTGATGGCTACGTCGCCGCGCACACCGGCGATCAATTCGTTGAAGCGCATTTGGATGGGCTGGGTGAACTCATAGTTGTTGCCGGGCACGGTCCCGACCGTAAGTTCGATCAGCTTGATGAGCTTACCCTTGTGGCCTTCCGTCTTGATCTCACCATGCCCATGGCCGTCCTCATGCGCATGCTCGGTATGCTCGTCGCCCCCGTGTGAACCCATTTTTTCAATTTCCTCCGTCTTTTCTGCCAGGAGCTTGTCGAGTTCGGCTTCGCTGCGCCACTGTCCCTGCGGCTTAAGAATCATGAAGGTGTCGGAAACGTTCGGCGGCATCGGATCTGAAGCAAGCTCCGCAGTCCCGGTTTTTGAGTAGACAAAAGCCACTTCCGGAAATGCGGAGACGGTTCGCTCTACGTCGAACTGCATGGTCTGTGACTGCGTGATCCCGGTGGAGGGGATGCGCATGGCGTGCATGGCGATGTCTTTTTCGTCTAATGTGGGAATAAACTCCTGGCCCAATGTAGTAAAGAGCAGGAGCGATCCGGCGAACGCGAGCACCGCTGCACCGACGACAAGGAATCGCACGCGCACCGCCCGGCGGACGACCGGCTCGTAAAATGCTTTCGCCCATCGCACGAGAAACATTTCAGTTTCCTTCACGCGCCCTCTGACCAGGATGGCGACCATGGCGGGAACGAATGTGAGAGATAGGATGAAGGCGCCGATCAACGCGAAGATCACAGTCATGGCCATGGGGTGGAACATCTTCCCTTCCACACCCGTGAGCGCCAGGATCGGGAAATATACGGTGATGATGATCGCCTCCCCGAACGCGGTGGCTTGCCGAACTTCCTTGCTTGCATCGAAGACCGTGTGAAGCCGTTCCTGCAGGGTCAACAATCTGCCTTTCTGATGTTGTTCCTCGGCCAATCGCCGGAGACAGTTCTCGACGATGATGACGGCGCCATCGACGATCAGACCGAAGTCGATCGCGCCTAGCGACATCAGATTGCCACTGATCTTTCCCTGCACCATGCCCGTTGCGGTCATGAGCATCGACAAGGGAATGGCCGCTGCGCAGATCATGGCGGCTCGGATGTTGCCCAGCATCAAGAGAAGAACAACGATGACGAGGATAGCGCCTTCAACCAGATTCTTTTCGACGGTTTTGATCGTCGCGTCTACGAGCTTGGTGCGGTTAAGCACCGTTTTTGCGTGTATGCCGGTTGGTAAGCTGCGCTGAATTTCAGGCATCTTCTTGTCGACGGCGGCGGCGACGGTGCGGCTGTTCGCTCCCAGCAGCATGATGGCCGTGCCTACTACAACCTCTTCTCCGTTCTCACTGGCTGAGCCGGTTCGAAGCTCCCGCCCGATACCGACACCGTTCACTGGCACGATATCCCGCACATAGATAGGTACGCCGTTGCGGCTGCCGACCACGATGCTCTCAATTTGTTCGACGGATTCAATCCGCCCCGTCGCGCGGACAAGGTACGATTCGCCGTTATGTTCGATATAACCCGCCCCGGTGCTCACGTTGTTTCGCTCAAGTGCCTCAATCACATCGTGAAACGTAAGTCCGTATGAGACGAGCTTCATGGGATCAGGCTGAACGTGGTACTGCTTGACGTAGCCGCCGATGGCGTCGATGCCCGCCACTTCCTTCACGCCCTTAAGCTGCGGACGGATGATCCAATCCTGCACCTCTCGGAGATATGCGGCGCGCTCCAGATCATTCGCGAGCCGTCGCCCTTCCGGAGTCAGATATGAACCGTCGCTCTGCCAACCCGGCTCGCCGTCATGGACCGGCGCCCCCTCGCCGTCTGGGTGCTCATACTCGACGGTGTACATGTAGATCTCACCGAGACCGGTGGCGATGGGTCCCATGATCGGCTCGACGCCGGGTGGAAGTGCCTCTTTGGCTTCGCCCAGGCGCTCCGCGACCTGTTGGCGCGCGAAGTAAACGCTGATCTCGTCCCCAAAGATTGCGGTCACCTGCGCGAAGCCGTTTCGAGACAAGGAGCGCGTGGACTGCAAGCCGGGGATTCCCGCCAGGGCATTCTCCATCGTGAATGTGACCTGCTTCTCAACCTCAATAGGCGAGAGGGAAGAGGCCACGGCATTGATCTGCACTTGGTTGTTGGTGATGTCCGGCACGGCGTCGATGGGCAACCGTTGAAGCGAATAAACGCCGACGGCCGCCGCCACCGCGGTCAGGATCACGATCAACCAACGGTTGCGTATCGAAAAATGAAGGACATATTCAAGCATGGAAATGTGCTCCGTCGAGTGTTAGTGTTCGTGGGCGGCCGAGCCTTTGCCGAGTTCCGCCTTGAGGATGAAGCTCCCCGCCGCGACGTACTGCTCGCCCTCGACGAGTCCGCTACGGATCGGCACTAACCCTGACACGGGTTTGTCGATGCTGACCGGGCGCTGGACAAAAGTGTTTTCCTCATTCTGCACCGGAACGAAAATCACCGAGCGGCGATCGATCGTCTGAATCGCCTCCTCGGGAACCGCGATGACCGGCGCCGGGTCCGGGTTGTTGCGATCAACTGCGGTAATCTCCACTTGGGCGAACATGCCCGGCCACAGCGACCCGTGTTCGCACTTGACCGCGATACGGACCTGTGCGGTGCGGGTGCGGGCGTCGACCATGGGCGCGATGTATGAGACGGAGCCTTCGTGCTTATGCGCCTCCACTCCGCCTGTCCCAAGCCATGCCGTAGCGCCAATCGCAACGCTCGGCAACCGCGCCTCCGGCACATCAGCCAACACCCACACGTTCTCTGTGTCCGCCAGCACGAGGAGTGCCTCTTTCTCGGGGTTGACCAACTCGCCGAGAGTGACCTCCCGCTCCACAACCGTTCCGGGAATTGGGGCGCGGATCGGGAACCGGGACTGCACCTCACCACTTTCAATCAGCGGTTCGATCGCGGTCTGGTCCATGCCTAACAGGTGGAGCTTGTTCTCCGCGGCGAGCACGGCGGACTCGGCCGATTTTTGCGCGGCCAGGGCCGCTCGATACTCGGCTTCTCTCTTCTGAACCTCATCCAGCGCGATGCCCCGATTCTGATCGTAGAGCTTGGTGGCGCGGTCCAAGGCGTTTTTGGCAAGATCCACCGCAGGCACCGCCGTCTGCGCTTGGATCCGTTTCTGAAGGAACTCACTTTGCGCTGCCCCCAGTTCGGGGCTCTCCACATGTAGAAGCACGGCTCCCTTTTCAACTTTGTCGCCCAAGCGAACCAGGAGTTCGACCACGCGCCCCGGAAGCGGCGAACCAACGTGCGCCGTCCGTTCGGCATTGAACGCGACGCGGGCTGGCGCCATGAAAGAAGGCTGAAGCTTCCACAGAGAAGCCGATTCGACCTTGATTCCATAGCGGCTAATGGCGTCGCCGGTCAGTTTTACCTCGCCGGAATGTTCCTCTTCACCGTGGGCGTGGCCCGCGTGAGCATCGGTCGACTTGCCTGCGACGACGTCCGTCGTGTCCTTGTCACGGCAACCGAGCCCGAGAACAAGGGCGGCGACGGCAAGGAGCGACGCCGCGTCCTTCCTGTTCTGTAGGTTGCGGCTGAAAAGCGCGGGGCACGATCTATGTGCGATCACTGTCATTCGATATCTCCAATGTACGGCGCTTTGTTCAATGTGCCGCCATGCGTTGCGTGGATTTAGAGAAGCCATGCAGCAAAAGCCTGCCTGGCGAAATCGAGCGCGAATTCGGCAATAGCGGATGCTGAGCAGGGCACTTCCGAGTTCGAGCAACCACCGACAAGAACGAGCATCACCAAGGCGACGACCGTTCGGGCGCCATTGCGTGGATTGGTTACGGCACTCATGGTTGACCTCCTTGAGGATTCCCTTTGTCTGACTGGTTGGGCGTCGCGTCCCTGGGCGGCTCCGGTGGAGCGAGAATGACGTCGATCGGCCTGGCCACCGCGCGTTCCAATTCCACGAAAGCGTTGGCTGCGGCCTGTAGCGCCGTGACGTACCCCCGCCTCGATTCGAGGAGGGACCGTTGAGCGTCGATGACGTTGAGGATCGGCGTGTTACCGGCCTGATAGGCCGCTTCCGAGATGCTCAGCGTGTTGCGTACCTGGGGCAAGAGCTCGCGGTCGTATAGCGTTGCGACGGACCATGCGGTGGAGGCCCGGTCGGCCGCTTCTCGCGTCTCCTGCACAATGGCGCGATCTAGCGCTTGGAGAATGGCGATGGCCTGTTCGTGCGCGAATCGAGCTTTAGCAATTTGGGCTTGATTCTGATCGAAGATCGGAAGCGTGATGCCGAATGACGGGCCCATGAGGAGGTCAATTTCTTCGCTTTGTGCCTGGTTCCGCTGCCCGCGGGACTCGATATCCGGCACAGTCAGGCCACCATTTGCGATAGAGGCTCGGGCCGTGTCCGCGAGAATGTTTCGCCCGGGTTGAGCACGGCGTTCAGGTCGTTCAAGTTCAAGGCCTATGTCCAGGTTGGGAAACACTTTGGCGTATTCCGCCTTCACACGAGCCTCGGTGGCGGCAACGCCGTCGTGGGCGGCGCGAAGATCGAGGCGGAACTCGCGAGCCATGCTCACAAGGCGTTCGGTGTCGATGACCTGTTCCTGGATCGATGGTAATGGGTCTGTTAGCGACAGATCGGCGGCGAGCGTGGTGATTGCCAAGGCCTTGGCCAATGTTCGTCGGGCCGAAGCGGCTTCAAGCCTCGCCGTGCGAAAATCGACTTCCGCGCGTAACGCCTGTCCTTTGGCCAGATTCGAGTCGAGAGCGCCTACGGCTCCCGCTTCAAGCCGCGCCTCGGTAACTTCCATGAGCTTTTTCGTCAGGGCAACGTTGTCCTGAGCAATCGTAAGCGCCTGATCGGAGGCGACGGCGTTGAAATAAGCCGTTCTCGTATCAATGGTGAGGGATACGACTTCGCGCGCCACTTCGAGGATAGTGCGGTCGAGATCCCGCTCGGCGGCCCGTTTGCGCGGCGGGATGAGCCATAAGTCCGCAATGTTCTGGGCCACTCCGGCTTCCAGGTTTGCTAGGCCGCCACCCTCCGGAAAGCGAAGCGAGAGTCCTAATGTGGGGTTTGTGAACAGGCCAGCCTGCACCGCGTCGGCTCGCGCCATCCCGACTCGTGCCAGGGCGGCACGTACGTTCGTGTTGTTGAGTAGTGCGATCTTGACGGCCTCATCGACCGTCAAACCAGCGGCAAGAAGCTCGTCAACGAGTGCTTCTCGCGTCGGCGCATCATCTTCGAATTGTGGAAGCGACTCACCGGCAGCCTCCTTAACGTGCTGCGACGTGCGGTCAAAATCCGGTCGCGGGTCCACCGTGGCGCAGCCGGCCCATACGGAGGGCCAGATAACGAACACGGCCAAAGCACAACGCTCTTTCATCCTGTTGGTCCTCATCTGGATGGTAAGAATCCACGCGCAACCGAAGGCGGCAGGGCGACGTGGCGCGCGGGATTGCCGCGCCCTTAGGTCCGACTGTGAGCGTGAAATGGAGGGATCAGATTAGTAGGACGATCGTGGCTGTTGGACTTGCGAGCAGGTCGCACGGAAACCGCAACGGTGGGTAGCTCGCGGCGAGAGAGCCCAACGCACTGGAAGGGAGGGAATTGGAGATAATTCCGGCGAAGGGGTGAACATGGGTGAGCGATTCGCACAACCATTGTCCAGTATCATGGCCGTCCTGAGGGCGGACAACGACCGCGCCGCAGGGATCGCTTTCACATTCGGATTCGTGCCCGCAGCCGCCTTCCTGGCCGCAATCGCACTGATGCAGCAGGACTCCGCCGGTACATAGGGTGGGCATGCCGATGAATGTCCAGCCGGCGGCGACAAGGATTAGTGCACGAAAGCGGACCATGCTGCTTGTAGCTTATGTGTCGGAATCGGCCTCGTCAACCCAGCCAAGGCATCTAATGTTTATCGGCAATTGGGCCCATTCTCAACATGAAGAGGTATGGTAGCCGACGTCCGGCAAATCCGACCCGCGTCACTCCGATGTGATCGACGTGCACGTCGCGCGCTCGCGGCATAAGGTCATTGACCCGTTCGCGAGCCTGCCAACCAGTCATGCCTGGTACCGTCCGCCTTCAGGCCTGCGGCGCCGGACCCTGTCGGCCGAAGCTCACCGTCCGGGAGACGAGCCGGGCGAGCCTGGCGACGGGGGACAGGGTGCGAGGTAGGCCTGGCCTGTGCAGCCTTAGGCTCCCTTTGGGGTCGCCTTCAGCCCCGAGGCCCGAGCTTTGACCGCGTTGGTTACTCCGGAACGCAGTGCCCCTCGCCTGGTGGCAGGGTCGTACGGACTCGTGCGACAAGAACCCCGCGACGCAAGAACACGGTTGTTGAGGGGCATCCTTGCTCACGGCCGTGATCGTGTGCGACCGCGAAGCGTGGAACCTTGGAAGGTCGACACGTTCGCCGCGTTGAAGGGTACAAAGAAGGTACAAAACAAACCTTGCGCCATGAAGTCTGGGAAAGGAGGACGAGGTATGGAGTAGAACCTCTGAAACCTTTCGCGGAACCCTGCGGGTATCGAATCCCGCCGTGGGCGTAGCCGGCCCATGATAAGCGAGTCTTGCGTGGCGGCGGAGCGATCCGTCCTGCGAAGCGTAGACAGCGAGTGCTGACGCCGTGTGATTGAGTTCCGAAATTGGAGTCGCGGGTGGCCTTTGTTTTGGTTTGGGCGGAGGCTGCCGCTTCGTCGTTCCGGCCAGACGGAGCGGTCCCGCCGGGATCGTAGAGCAGGGCATAGGCACAGGAGGGTTCCCCAGGAACATGGGAGACCCGGTCGTCTCCCCGGATGAGATCGGCCATGTGGGGGGCCGAGCAATGACCCCAGGCCCCGGCGCGGCATCCGGCGCCGCGGGAGCGAACATGCGGATGCGACCGAAGGGTACCGCCAAGCGAAGGCAACGAAGCGCGGCGGAACGGGCGACCGGGAGTCGTAGCGTCCTGATAGTACCGTGGAAGTCGGGACAGGCCGGCGCGCCGGCCGACCCGGCGGAGGGAAGCGGGGCGTCAGGTGATGGACTCGTTGGAGGGAAACATGACAGGGGCATCGAACCCTGAGATCGTGTCAACGCGACAACAACGGATAGCGGCGTTGGCCAGGCAATCCCCGCAGATGGGGTTTACCTCTCTGAATCACTTCATCGACCTGCCCTGGTTGCACGAGGCCTACCGGCGAACCCGGAAGGACGGGGCCGTGGGGGTGGACGGACAGACGGCGGCGGACTACGAGCGGAACCTGGAGGCCAACCTCCAGTCCCTTCTGGACCGTGCCAAGTCCGGCGCATACCACGCTCCTCCCGTGCGCAGGGTGCACATTCCCAAGGGTACGGGGACCGACACCCGGCCCATTGGGATTCCGACGTTTGAAGACAAGGTGCTTCAACGGGCGGTGGTCATGGTGTTGGAGGCAATATACGAGCAGGACTTCTACCCATGCTCGTACGGCTTCCGGCCCGGGCGCTCGGCCCACCAGGCGCTGCTGTCCCTCTGGGAACAGACGACGCGCACGGCGGGCGGGTGGATTCTGGAGGTGGACATCCGCAAGTTCTTCGACACGCTGGATCACGCTCACCTGCGGGAACTGCTCCAACGTCGAGTACGCGATGGCGTGCTGCTGAGACTGATCGGGAAATGGCTGAATGCGGGCGTGCTGGAAGACGGGAGCGTATCGCACCCGCAGTCCGGGTCGCCCCAGGGCGGAGTGATCTCTCCGCTGCTGGCGAACGTGTATCTGCACTACGTGCTGGACGCATGGTTCGAGCAGGACGTGAAGCCGCGACTTCGCGGCCGGGCCTTCCTGATCCGCTATGCCGACGACTTCGTCGTGGGGTTCACCCGCGAGGAGGACGCCCGGCGGGTGCAGGACGTGCTGCCGAAGAGATTCGGCAAGTACGGCCTCGCCATTCACCCGGACAAGAGCCGGCTGGTGCCGTTCCATCGCCCGGACCGTCGACCCAATCGTTCGAGCGGTTCGGACGCGTCGGGGCCCGGAACGTTCGACTTGCTGGGCTTCACCCACGTCTGGGGTCAGTCCTGGACGAGGAAGGGGCACTGGGTGATTCAGCGGCGGACGGCCAGAGGGCGGTTCAAACGGGCGTTGCTGGCGATCAGCCAATGGTGCCGCACGAACCGTCACCGGTCGCTCGCGGAGCAGCACCAGAAACTATGCCAGAAGATACGCGGTCACTACGGCTACTACGGAATCACGACCAACGGCAAAGCGTTGACGCGATTCGGGTCGTCGGTGAACCGCGTCTGGCGCAAGTGGCTGAGCCGCCGCCGGGCGGGGAATGCGATGACCTGGAAACGGTTCAACCAGATCCTGGCACGCTACCCTCTGCCGCGGCCGACGGTGGTCCATTCCGTGTACAAAGCGCGAGGCAAACCCATCACTTGAGGAACCGTATGCGTGAGTTGCGCACGTACGGGTCTGTGGGAGCCGGGGGCGGGAAACCGCCCTCGGCCACCCGGCCGGTTTTGATGGTCCCCGTGGGCTTGAATGGTCAGATTGAGTTCGCCGTTTTCCCCACACAAAACCGCTGTTTTTCGCCGTTTTTCTCGCAGAAGCGGCCAATTTCACACATTTGAGGTGGGGGGAATCGAAGCCCCGACCCCTCTGGCCGTATGCGGCATTTCGGCCATGACTCCTGGTTTCGGCACAGATGTTGGTACGTCGATCAAACAGGATAGGTCGCGGCGGGTCCAGTGGTTTGCAATTGAGTGACGAGATGGAGGGCTGTCCATGGAGAACCGCAGCTCGGCGATTGATCAGAATCAAAAGTTGCGTCAAATTTGCGTCAGAACGACTCCAAAAACAGTCGTTAGCTAGTCCGCTGACAGACAAACGTCAGTGACGCAACTCCTTGCACGACAAGCGTTAACCATTGTCAGCACTGGGGTTAGGTCCGCCCTCTGGTGAATTCCCAAGCTGGACGTCGTCGGTTCGAATCCGATCGCCCGCTTTGATATAACCTACGCCGACTCCAAGAGTTATGGAGACCTGCCGACGTCGGCAGTGCGGCCAAGGACGCGAAAAACGCGCGGTGCTACACCGCGCAAAAGCGTCAAGGAGCCGCAAAATGCCGCAACCCAGTGCAAACCGGCGCAAGATTCCGGCCGAGCAAACCTGCGAGATTTCCAGAAGACCCCGCAGGATTCCCGAAAAACCGGCACGTCAACCGGCGGCCGATCCGCCAAGTCCGTTACCATTCGCAGGTGCAACGGAATCATCTCTACAACCGGTCCGGCCCAAGCCCAACCCGTCGCGGGCACGTCGTACACCCTCGTACCGCCAGCGGCCGGGGTACGATCAGGCGATCGTCACGTTGACCGACGCGGTCACCAAACAGCGCCGCGATTACTGGCTGGGTGAATTCGATTCCCGCGAGAGCCGGGAGCGTTACCACCGCGTCATCGCACTGTGGGAGGCGGGGGATCGGCGACTGCCTCCGCCCGATGCGGACGGGAACCCCGGCCGGACAGGGGCCAACGGCCACGCGGTCACCGTGGTCGAGATCATCCACGAGTATTGGAACTGGGCCCAAGGGTACTACCGGCCCAAGCATTGTCAGGCGCTGATCGGAGCGCTGGCACTGTTGCGGAAGTTCTACGGCAGGACGGCGGCGGTCGAGTTCGGGCCGAAGAAGCTCCGCCTGCTTCGCGAGGAAATGATCCGCGGCAACGGGGCCGATCGCCGGCCGTGGTCGCGGAAGTACATCAACGCCCAGATCGGGCGCATCAAGCATCTTTTCAAGTGGGCGGCGGCGCGGGAGATGGCGCCGGTCTCGGTCTACGAATCGCTGCGCACGCTGGAGCCGCTCCGCCGCGGCAAGTGCCAGGCGCGGGAGACGGCCAGGGTGCTGCCCGTGCCGGACGAGATGCTGGACGCGGTGCGGCCGCACCTGACCCGACCGGTTCGCGCGCTGGTCGAACTACAATTGCTCACCGGCGCCCGGCCCGGCGAACTGGTCGAGCTTCGGGCCTGCGACATCGAACGCAAGCCGGAGGCGGCCGTGTGGGTCTACAAGCCGGAGCATCACAAGAACTCGCACCTGGAGCGCGAACGGACCATCTACTTCGGGCCGAAGTCGCAGGAGATTCTGAAAGAGTTCATCGTCAGCCGCGCCGAGGATGCCCACCTGTTTAGCCCCAAGGAGTCGATCGCTGAACATCGCGACCGGCGGCGCGCCGCACGAAAGACCGCATTGAAGTACGGCAACCGGATCGGGACCAACCGGCGGGAAGTTCCAATACGCGAGCCCGGAGACCGCTTCACCACCGGTTCCTACAATCATGCGGTGCGGACCGCCTGCGCCCGAGCCTATCCTCCGCCCGCGCCGTTGGCCCGACCCAAGGGCGAAAACCGCGCAGAATGGGTATTGAGACTCCGGACCGGCGGGTTAATGGAAGTCTTGGCCGAATGGCGGCGGACGCATCGTTTTCATGTCCACCAGCTGCGGCATAATTGTGCGTCGCGACTACGGCGCGAATACGGGCTGGAGGCGGCGCAACTGGCACTGGGCCACGCCAGTGCGTTGCTGACCGACGCGGTGTACGCCGAAAGAGATTTGACTCGGGTGACGGAAATCATGCGACACATCGGATGAATGCGTATCGCCGACGGGGAAACTGGAAGTCGCGATCGGCGATGAACCATAGTAGTACCGTTTGGAATGAGTTCGAATGCGGGTATTGGACCGGAAACGGAGGAAAGCAGGGATGTCAGTGAATCAGGTTGATCAGGAGCGGCAAGCGTCGCCAGAGACGATGGGCGGGTCAACGGTGGGTGCTGTCACCGGTGTAAGCTGCACGGGCATATACACCAAAGTCAGCAGAAGCGTCACCACCGCCGAAGCATCCGCCCAATTACGGAAGTCGTTGAACCTGGACGAGCAACTCAACAACATCGAATCGATCGCACGAGCCATCCTTTCGGCGCACGGATACGAAGTCTGGCCCGTCCGCATCTTCGAGGAAGTCACATTCACGCTTCCCGACGGCAAACCGCGCACCTACCGGAACATGCACGGGATACCTTCGGGAAATTCCATTCTCAACGACGCCGACGACGCGATGGTACGAATTCAATTCATCCGCCAATTCATCGAGAAGAGCGACGCGGCGCACGCCGCGCTCAACGGTTTGTTCCTGGGTGAAATCGCAGAGCGCCTCTTTATGCGACAGTTTGAACCGGCCGTTCGCGCCTCGAAGAGCGTCAAGGGTGGGCAAGCCACATCGCTGACGACTCGGCAGTCGACCGCACAGCGGCGAAGGGAGGAGATCATTCGGTTGTACCAAACCGACGGCATGCGGGCCGACCACCTGACGGCCAAGCAGAACTACACGAACATCGCCGCGGCTCTCCCCGGCGACCTCAAGTGCGGTCCGGACTGGGTCGCGAAGGTGCTGAGGAAGGCTGGCCTCGTTCGGCGATCGACCCGTCGCTGAAAACTCCCGAGCAATCTGGCGCACTTTGGCCCAAAGTGCGCCGACTGACCGTGGACTCGTCCAATTGCCGTGCCATAACTGTTTGCAGACCAAGGCAAGCAGGAGGCAAGGCGCATGGACGAGCACAGACCGATCACGGCCGTCGGCGATTCTCGAAGGGATCTCGGAGCCGTTGACGTTTCGGAAACCCACGGCGACGGCGGTGCGAATTCGCCCGAGTACATTGAGCTCGCGGCGGCGGCACGACTGATACCGGGTCGTCCATCGACGAACGCCATCTGGCGATGGGCTCGCCGCGGCGTCCGGGCCCGTAATGGCGCGCGCATCCATCTCCGACACGTCCGTCTCGGCGGGCGTTTGCTCACCACCCGACTCTGGGTTGACCAGTTCGGCCAAACCGTGGCCGCGGCAGATGCTCTATTCTTCGACCAATCACCCGACCCAACGTCGGACACGCGATCCGACAAACCCAATGTCAATGCTTGTCGAGCACGAAACCTCGATCGCGTCGAACGCGAACTCGATCAGGCAGGAATCTGATGAGCACCCAACCCGACTCCACGAATACGACGACCGAATCATCAGCAGCCCCGGTCGATGCGGCGGCGATTGCGGATGCCCTGCTTCGCATTTCCGCGCCGGGGCAGGTCATTGAATTGCGAGCCTTGGAGGCGTCGCTGGGAAAACGGCAACCGGGCACGTTGTCGGGTTACTTCAATGACCCACAAAGACTCGCGCATGAAGTTGGCCGCATCACGTCCGCGAAGGGCATCTACTTCACCCTGAATCCGCTGAACCCTGCGCTGCTGGCGCGGGCCGAGAACCGCATCAAGTACGCGAGTCGCGGCGAGTCGGCGGCGGACGGGGACGTCACGGCTCGGCGGCGGATGCTGGTCGATCTCGACCCTGTGCGGCCGTCGGGTGTTTCGGCAACGGACGCGGAGCACGAGGCGGCACTCGCCAAGGCGTTCGCGATCGTCGCCGCCATGTGCGCACTGGGGTGGCCGGAGCCGATTATCGCTGACTCGGGGAACGGGGCGCACCTGCTCTACTGGATCGACCTTCCGGCAGTCGACGATGGCCTGATCGAGCGCTGCCTGGCGGCGTTTGCAAAACAATTCAACGACAAGGCCGTCACGATCGATCTCAAAGTCTTCAATCCGGCGCGTATCTGCCGGCTGTACGGAACCTGGGCGCGGAAGGGGGACAACACGGTCGAGCGCCCGCATCGCTGTTCGCGGATCGTGAAGGCGCCGGCCGAATTGCAGGTGGTCGAGCGATCGAAACTCGAGGAGTTTGCCGGACCCAAGCCGGTCGCGGAACCCAAGACAACGGGTAAGAAGCGATCGTCGCGTTCTGGCGCGCCGTTTGATCTGACCGCGTGGATTCAGCTGCACAACCTACCTGTCGACGGACCGTCGCCGTGGAAGGATAAGGACGGAGTCGAGGGTGTTCGTTGGGTCTTTGACGTTTGTCCATTCAATTCGGCGCACACGAACAAGAGTGCGTTCATCATCCAGTTTGAGAACGGCGCCATCTCGGCGGGCTGCCACCACAGCGGGTGTGCCGACAAGGACTGGCACGCGCTGCGTGACTTGGTGGAGCCGGGTTGGCGGGCCCCGCAGTACGTGGCGACGTCTTCCGGCCTGTTTTGGAAGAGGGACACCAACAACGGTGTAGTTTACGTTCCGCTGACCAACTTCACGGCCCGCATCGTGGCCGACGTGGCCCGGGACGACGGCGTGGAGACGGCGCACGTCTTCGCCATCGAGGCCATGCTGCACCGTCGCCGACATTCGTTCGATGTGCCGGCCATCGCCCGCGGCTGTCGCAACGCGTTTTCCGTGCCGCATGGCCTCACCACTGACAATGCCCGCCGATGGAAATCGGACCACCATTGGTCGCCTAATCGGCTTCGACACAACGCGGCTACGTTTCTGCGAAAAGAGTTCGGTATCGAGGTAGCGCGTGTTGTTCTTGGGCACACGTCCGCGGGAACAACGGAAATCTACGCCGAAATTGATCAGACGAAGGCGGCCGAAGTGATGGCGCAGGTTGGGTACGCCGTGGAAGTGAAGAAGTCTGCCGCTCCGCGGCCGGAGTGGGCATCCGCGTTTGGACCGCTCGAACGGCTCGAGCCGTCCTGTTCAGAGGCGGGCGTCGTCTGCCTATGCCGGGAGCGCCTTCCGCTCACCGCCAAGGTCAGCGCCATCCCAGTCGGTCTTCTCTGACGACACAGGGCGTCCGGCGTGACGCTATCGAATGCCGTGGTGGCGTTGAAGGTCGAGGACTTGAACAACGGTTCGGCCTCCGACCCCGCACCGTTGTGCAGCGCCGGAGGCCGCTCGGCAACGCGTTGCCGGTACCGGAGAACAGGTTATCCGACGTCGGCTGCGGTGTCAGCAGTGCATTGGGGGGACAACGTGGCCCGGCGCGTTCGCGAGTCCCCGCGTCGTCAAGCGGCCGATCTCCATGTTTCGTTTCACGGATTCCGTGGCGCGCTCGGTTCATGGGATCAAGAGCGTTTTCGAATGTGAAAACAACTTGACAGGTTATTAGCGATTCACGATGATTTCGATAATAACGGAGTCGCGTATTTGCGGCATCGAAAACGCCGCCGGAGACCAGCTTGTGGCCAAGGCCGCCGGAAAGCCCGCTCGTCAGTCCACCGGATACACGGCGTTCATGCCCGATCCGTTGCCACCGAACATCCAATGGACTGAGACACTGGTCCGATGTCTTTCCGATGCGGACCGGCTGGTCGGCCAATTGGCGGGACAGGGTTCGCAGCTTCCGAATCCGCATGTCCTGATTCGCCCGTTCATTCGACGGGAGGCCGTGCTCTCCAGCAAGATCGAGGGCACGCAGGCGACGCTCGGCGAATTGCTGGCCGCGGAGGCCGGTGTTGTCGTCGAAAGGAGTCCGGATGATTTGCGCGAAGTGGGCAACTACGTCACCGCGCTTGAATTCGGCGTGGAGCGTCTGGCCAGGTTGCCGCTCTCAATCCGACTCGTCCGCGAGCTTCACGAGAAGCTGATGACGGGCGTTCGCGGCGGCCACGCGACGCCGGGTGAATTTCGGCGGACGCAGAACTGGATCGGACCGGCCGGCTGCACGCTGGCCAACGCGACGTACGTACCGCCGCCGGCGGATCGGCTGATGGAATGCCTTGGCGATTGGGAGAAGGCGCTTCGCGACACGCGGCTGCCCGTGCTCGTTCAGGCGGCCCTGCTGCACTATCAGTTCGAGGCCATTCACCCGTTCATCGACGGGAACGGGCGCGTGGGCCGGTTGCTGATCACGCTGCTGCTCGTGGAGCGCACCGTGCTGCCGACGCCGTTGCTCTACTTGAGCGCCTTCTTCGAGGCCACACGCGACGAGTACTACCGGCGGCTGCTCGCGGTCAGCCGCGAGAGCGCATGGAGCGCATGGCTGGAATACTTCCTGAACGGGGCGGCCCGCCAGGCAGAGGACGCGCTGTCGCGGGCGGCGCGAATCAATCAGCTTCTGGCACGCTGGCGGCGCGCCGTGGCCGGGCGCGGGACGAAAAACGCGTTGCTGTTGGTGGGTGCCGTCGCGGAAAACCCCTACGTGACGATCCGGGGCGCCGCCGACAAGCTCGGCGTCGCGTTCACGACCGCGCAGCGCGCGATTGACGCCCTGCGCCGGGAGAAGATCCTGACCGATGTTTCCAGGACGAAGCGCGAGCGGGTGTTCTGCGCCATGGGAATCCTCGATATCCTGGAAGAGCCCGCGAAACTCGTGCCGGGGTAGTTGGACCGGTTGGGAAATCGTTGACGCCGAATGGGAAGCGTATCGAGGCTGGGTGGTAGTAGCGCAGTAGGGCGTGGATGCCTCAACCATGTGGCAGGGTCGTAACTTCTTGTCCCGACAATTGTTACACCGGGGCCTGTAACGCCAATCCCCAGCTGGCCAGGCTGGCAATCACAGAATTCGTTCGCAGTGAGGTGCCAACGACGGCAGGATCCGCGATCGTCGGCAGTACGCCGTCACCGTATCGCCGCTGGCCCGATTTTTTGGAAAAACCCTGCGCCACGCATCCGGCGAATCGCTTGTCCTGACCATACGCTCATCATGCTAACCCGCCCCCGCGGCACAAATATGCAGTTGCTCAAACGGACACGCTTCGCAGGGCTCATCTCGACCTGTTGAGCATTCGGGCGATCGCTCAGACGCTTCATCGCTCGTCGCGGAGCGTTTGGGACGCGTCGACGACTCCCGAGCCGTGAGGTTGCGAGTGGACGAAGTACCCACCGGCGACGAAACTCGGGCAGTTCAAGCCGACCATCGATGCGATACTTGAAGCGGACGATTAGGCTTCGCGCAAGCAGCAGTACACGCTGTCGGTGAGAGGTTCTGGGTGTTTCCAGTAGAGGCCATTGAGTATGAGTGACAAGAGTCGTGAATGCAGCTGTACTGGTTCAGCGTGAATTGGAGTTTCGGCCGCTGGGTGTTCGTTACCGGGAGACCGTCTCCCGGCGTTTGGATCGGCAAGGACTCGCGGCTGCGCCGCGAGGGATTTATCGCATGGGTGC